>CAIYZB010000267.1 GCA_903930545.1 uncultured Alphaproteobacteria bacterium | reverse complement strand
TAATGGCCAGATCCAGGCCAAAGCGTTTCGGGTCCTGAGACGCCAGGGCGACACTGATCCCCATGCTTTCCCGATAGAGATCAAGCGCCCGGACCCGATGACCGCGATCCTCGCGGACGTCGGCCAGGCGCTCCAGGGCAAGGGAGAGGGCGCGTTGGGCCTGCAGGTCCCGGGGCACCTGTTTCAGCAGATAACGACGCAGGCTCAAGGCCTCGTCGTATGCCTCAACGGCCTTGTCCAGCCGGTGGGCGTCATAGGCCATGTCGCCAACATTGGTCAGGGCATCAGCAATCTGGGCCTTGGCCCCGATGTGGCGGGCCAGGCTCAGGGCCTCGCCATAGGCATGAGCGGCGTCCTCCACCAGACCCTGGGAGCGGGCGAAGTCCCCGGCATCCTGGGCGGCGAGAATCCTTTCCATGGGGCTGGAAGCCAGGGTCGCAAGGCGACGGACCGCAGATGCCGCGTCCGCCCAACGCTCGCCCCGGGTGTAGGATCTAAGGGTCTGGCGGGTCTCAGCGAAACTACCCCCGGCTTTCTGGAGGGGCGGGCTTTGCGGCGGGGCCTTTCGGCCAGGGGGAGGCGATGGCTGCAGGGCCTGGCCGGAGGTGAAGTCCACCGTGATCGGCGGGCCATCATGATGTTTTCGGCGCTTGGATCCTGCGGGCTTTTCCTTGGGCAACAGGGCCGCCACAAAAAGCATGGCCCCGAGGCCGATACAGATCGCGATCACGAACATCCGCATGGGCTCGAAGGGACCGAGGGCGAGGTAGGGGATTTTGCCCTCAAGGCCTCCAGGGGTCAGGATGGCATAGCCCAGGCCCCCGAGCCCTAGCCCCAGCAGCATTCCAAATAACCGCCCCAGCATTGCCAGTCCTCCGCCCCTGCGCCGGTTGGCGCGATGACCAGAAGACCTTGGGCTCACCCTGATCCGGGTCGAGGCGCTGCAACTGTCTGGAGAGGCGAGAGGAGCCAGTCGCGCGCTTCATGGGCGAAGCGCGCGGCATTTGCCTTTAAAATAGCCAAGTAGCGGGTCGAGGATAGGCATCTCCCCGCGCCAGATAGACCACACCCAGAATGCAGCGGATCGCAAACCAGACCCCCACGGCACCGCAGATGAAGCCCCCCAGCAGCCACATGGGCACACCGATCAGGACCAGGGTCAGGGGGATGCCGATGACGATCAGGGCGATCCCGGCCAGGAACCAGCCGATGGCCATCCAGAAGGTCCTGATCAGGAATTCATAGTGGGTCGACATCTGGGGGCCGGCACTGGCGCGGTTGGCATAGGCCACGACCAGACCGATGAAGATGGTGAAACCGTTGGTCAGGCCCAGCAGATAGAGGCCATAAACCACGGCGGGCATGACCTTGTCTTCATTGGTGCCGACGGCGATGTCAGTTTGGTCGCTCAAGGTAATCTCCATTCAAGGACTGAACAAAGATTGGGGCTTTTCGTTCCAAAAGCGAATTTAATTCGCGTTCATCTTGCGGATCGCCGGAGCCAGGGCAGGACGGCGAAAGCCAGGATCATCACAAAGATCATCCGGGCTGAGAGGGCCAGGCCGAGAGGCCAGGCACCCACCGAAGCGGAAATGACCAAAAGGGCCAGGGCACCGCCACCGATCAGGCCGATGATCCAGACCAGGGCCTCGGTGGGGCCACGGCTGGTCCCCTGGGTGACCACATTGGGTGAGGCGACGGCAGCTACCCTGGCCACCTCCACCATGAAGGCATGGAAGTGTTCAGACTGGTCCACGGGGCGCAGGGCCTCACCATAGGACTGGGCTGGAATGGTCAGGCGGGGCAGGCCAAAGGTCAGGATGACCCCGCCCCCCGCGGCCCTCAGGGCCTTGAGCCGGGCCAGATCAAAGCGTTGCTCCCGCCCGCCGCGCTTTTGCACCAGCACCTGTCCCTCAAGGCTCCATTGGGTCTCGGCCTGGAGGGGGGACAGTCGCGCACTGTAGCGGGGGATCATCTAGTCCCGGACCAGGGTGATCTCGACGCCGGCAGCCTCGGCATGGGGCGCAAGGGCCAGGGGCTTTTCCACCCGCACCCGGGCGCGGGTAACGCGGGGGTCGGCCAGGCAGGCATGGGCGAGCCGTTCGGCGAAGGTTTCCACCAGACCGATATGGCCCTCGGCGGCGATGGCGCGGGCAGCCTCGCCGATCATTTCATAGTTCAGGGTGTCGGACAGGTCCTGGGCCCCGGCCACCGGGACGTCCAGTTCCACCTCCAGGACCAGGGGCTGGGCGCGGCCAAGCTCATGAGCATGGATACCGATCTGGGCCTCGATCTTCAGGCCTTTGACAAAGACCCTGGTCATGACAGCCCGCACCCCGGTCGGGGTGGGCAGGCTTCGGGTCGGGATCGGAGTGACGGCCAAGGGGCCTCCGGCTTTCAGGTCAGGTGCTGACCACCATCGACGGCGATCATCTGGCCGGTCACCGAGACAGCGTCAATGAGGTAGAGCATGGCCTGGGCGATCTCTGTCGGATCGACGGGGCGCTGCAACAGGGTGCTCTGCGCCTCGGCGGCAAAGTCGGCGGCGCTCTGATGTATAGAGGCCAGGACCGGGCCGGGGCCTATGGCATTGACCCGGATGTTCGGGGCCAGGGCCTGGGCCAGCATCTTGGTGGCGCTCCACAGGGCCTGTTTGGACAGGGAATAGGAAAAGAAGTCCGCCGTCGGGTTCAGGACCCTCTGGTCCAGCAGATTGATGATCAGGCCATTGCGCCCGGCCGGCAGCTGGCGGGCAAAGACCTGGGCCAGGACCAGGGGGGCCCGCAGATTGACCTCAAGGTGAGCATCCCACGAGGCCCGGCTCATGGTGGCCAGGCTGTCATCCTCGAACAGGGAGGCAGAATTGACCAGCAGGGTCAGGGGGCCGAGGGCGGCTTCGCAGGCCGGGATCAGCCCGGAAACCTCGGACTCTTTGCCCAGATCGCAGACCTGGATGGTCGCTGCGCGCCCCGCGGCACGGACCTCGTCTGCCGCAGCCTCTGCATCGGCATCGAGGGCACGGACATGGATCGCAACGTCATAACCGGCAGAGGCGCAGGCGCGAACCAGACTGCGTCCGATCCGCCGGGCACCGCCGGTGACCAGGGCTGTGCCGCGTGGCGCACTGGCCATTCGATTGAGCCTTAGTCGAGGCGGCCGAACTCGAACACGTTCAGGGCGCCGATGACGACGATGAAGATGGAGATGGTGAGGATCGCGATCATGGCGGGCTCCGGTTTTGCTATCCCGGCTTTAGCGAGGCCCCGAGCCCCCGGCAAGCGCTTGTCGAACCGGCCGGGCAATGGCTAGGTCACCGGGAGGACAAAAGTCCCGGGAGGAAGATGATGAGCCTGACGTCCATACCGCCGGAAGCCTTTACCAAGATCGCTCTGGGCATCGACCGGCCCGAGGACGTTGTGGTGTCGAAAGAGGGCCGGGTCTTCGCCTCCGATCACCAGTGCACCGTGGCCGAGATCCTGCCTGATGGCAGCTTTGTGCGGATGGGACCCAAGGGCGGGGCTCCCAATGGGCTCAATATGGACACTCAGGGCCGCATCCTCGTGGCCAATTTCGGCATCTATGACCGCGAGGACGGTCCGCTTCAAAGGTTCGATCCGGCCACAGGGAACCACGAGACCCTGCTGGCCGAGGTGGGGGGCAAGCGCCTGACCTCCGCCAACTACCCGGTCATGGATCGGGCCGGGAACATCTGGTGCGCCAATTCCACCCATGCCGAAACCTGGCCCCGGGCCCTGGATGGCCGCACGGACGGCTTCATCTTCGTCCTGCGTCCCGATGGCAGCGCCGATATCGTGGCCGAAGGACTGAAATTTCCCAATGGCATGGCCCTTTCC
>CAIYZB010000266.1 GCA_903930545.1 uncultured Alphaproteobacteria bacterium | reverse complement strand
GCCCTGCCTCTGGACGCAGAGGTCATCGCGCCCTTCGCACACAGCCTCAGAGAATGGCTGGAGGCCCAGGGGGCCTCAGCTGTTCTCGTCCGCCCGGACCGCTACATCTTTGGCACGGGACACGGAGCAGACCTCTCTGCGGCCTATGGCGAGGCCCTGGGCCTTTGACCGTCAGACGCCCGGCCCGAACGGAACGCACGCGCGAAGCCCTTCTGGAGGCTGGCAGACGGCTGTTCTGCGAGCGCCCCGTGGATGCGGTGGCCATAGATGACATCGTCCAGGCGGCCGAGGTCTCCAAGGGCAGTTTCTACAACCACTTCGTCGATCGCGAGGCCCTGGCCCGGGCCGTCGCCGACGAAATCCGCGACCGGATCGAGCGCCGTGTGGACTTGACCAATGAGGGGGTCAGTGATCCCGCCCATCGCCTGGTCCGCGGGGTCTGTGTCTATCTGCGCACCGGGGTCGATGATCCCGTCCGGACCGGGGTCTGGGTACGGATGCACGGCGGACACATGCCAGTGGATGCCCCCCTTAATCGCGGTCTTGTGGAAGACCTGGGTCTGGGCCTGTCCTCAGGCCGGTTCCAGATGCCCAGCCTGGAGGCCGGGCTATTGTTTGTTGCCGGGACCACCCACGCGGCCCTCGCCCGGGTCGCCCACGGCACGGGGCCTACCCTGGCGGAAAGTCTCGCCCGGCAGATGGGGGGACTGATCCTGCGAGGGCTTGGGCTGGCGGCTGAGGAGGCGGACCTGATCGCCAACCAGTGCGCCGAAGCGATCGTGCGCCCGTCCCTTCAGGACCTCGCGCCCACCAGGGCCCGATAGGCCCGCCAGCTCGCCAGACCCAGGAGTGGGAACACCACGATCAGGGCGATGAAGCCCGTCAGGGCCGACAGGGTCATCAGGGCGGAGATCATCAAGGCCCAGAGCAGCAGGGGGCCGAAATTGGCATTGACCGCCCTGACGCTGGTCACTGCGGCCACGAAGACATTCTCGTTCCGATCCAGCAACATGGGGGCCGAGACCACGACCAGACTGAAGGTGATGAAGGCCAGGACGCCGCCGATCACCGTCCCGATCGCCACCATGCGCAGGCCATCGGTCGAGTGGAATGCGAAGTCGAAAAGGGCCTGGGGCGTCCGGTGGATCTGATAGGTCGACAGGCCATAGACGATCTGGGCGATCTGCCCCCAGAACATATAGATCAACATCAGCACGACCCCGAGATAGGCGGTGTCCTGACGCACGGCCTGTCGCACAAAGAGGATCTGGCCAAGCTGGGGCTTTTGTCCGGCCTCCAGACGGCGGCCAGCCTCATAGATGCCCATGGCCATCATCGGAGCGATGAAGACGAAGCCGAGCGAGATGGCGAGGACCCAGTAGGCCGCATTGGTCCGGTAGATGCCATAGCAGAGCCCCAGGCTGGCCGCAGACAGAAGCAGGCCATAGGTGAGGCAGGCCGCAGGAGCCTGGACCAGATCGCCCACCGCACCGCCCAGCCACCGGAAGGGCTCAGCAATGCCGATCCGATTGATGGATGGAAGTTTGAATCCGATGTCCAAGGCCCGTTCCTCCCGAAATCTGACCGTCTATGCGGCCATTTCCCGAAGGGTCATGTGTCTTGGGCGACTGGAGCATTGAGCCAGATCAACCGGACCATTGGCAGGGGCTCACTTCCGGGTGACATTGGGACATGATCAAGACTCTCGCCCTGTCCGTCCTGCTCCTTGTGGCCGCTTCGGCCGCCGACGCCGAGCCCACCCGGGTCATGGTCCGAGGTCTTGCCCAGGATGCCAAGTTCATTGGCGACCATATGGGTGGGGTCGAGATCACCCTCACCGATCCGAAAGGCAATATCCTGGCCCAGGGTCTGGCCAAGGGCGGCACCGGGGATACAGCCCGGATCATGAAGACCCCGCACGCTCGAGGTGTTGCCATCACAGATGGGTCGACCTCCGGCTTCGAAGCTTTGCTGGACCTGGATCAACCGACCCTGATCACCGCCACTGCCCGCGGCCCCTTGGGCAAGCCCGCCAGCGCCATCACCGTCACCTCGCAGATGTGGATTCTGCCCGGCCGGGATATCACCGGTGACGGCTGGGTTCTGACCTTTCCGGGTCTGGTGATCGAGCCAAGGGTCAAGGTGGCGGCCAATGGCGAGATAGACCTTCAGGCCCATGTCAGCCTGATGTGCGGCTGCCCCATCGAGCCCGGCGGCCTTTGGGACGCCGCCCGCTATGGCATCGAGGCCCAGGTGATCAAGGGCGACAGGGTCGTGTCTGCCGCAGCCCTGACCTATGCCGGCAAGACCAGCGAGTTCGCGGGCAAGCTGACCGGGATCGCGCCCGGCCGCTATCGCCTGCGTCTGGTGGCCAGGGACTCCGGCTCGGCCAATGCCGGGGTCATAGAGCAGACCCTCGCTGTGCCGAAGTCCTGACCTCCCGACCTAGCGCCCGACAAAGACCGGCTTCCGCTTCTCGAGGAAGGCCTTGCGGGCTTCCTTGCCGTCATCGCTACCAAAGGCCATGCGGATATTGCCGACCTCGTAGCGCAGCTGGGTTTCCAGGTCGGTGGTCTCCATGGACTTGACCATGCCGCGCTTCAGCAGACGCAGGGTGATGGGGGACCATTCGCAGAGTTGCTGGCAATAGGCCTCAAGCCGTTCAGCCAGCTTGTCGTCATCGACAACCTCGCCGGCCATGCCAAGGGCGACCGCTTCCTCGCCTAGGACGGTGCGGTTCTCCATCATGAAGCGCATGGCCTGCTCATAGCCCATGGCCTGAGGCAGGGTGATGGTCAGACCCGCATCCGGGGAGCCGCCAATCCGGGTATAGCCGGCCATCAGCCGCGCACTTTTGGCAATGATCCGCACATCTGCAGACATGGCCAGGCCGAGGCCAGCGCCGACGGCCACACCATTGATCCCGCCCACTACCGGCTTGTCGCACCGCTTGCGGATGGCCAGCAGGAAGTTGCCCACCCAGCTCACATCATCCAGCTGGGCGGTCATGGGGCTGTGGGGCGACATGACCTCGCCGCCCGTCAGGTCCAGGCCCGCACAGAAGGCGTCATCGGTTCCGGTGATCGCAACCACCCAGACATTGTCCACCTTTGCCGCGGCATCCACGGCCTCGATCACCCCCCAGGCCAGTTCATTGCTGAGGGCGTTCTTCTTTTCCGGTCGATTGAGGGTGATGGTGCGCACATGGCCACGGTCAACAACACTAACGAGCTTGGTCACGGTCTGGCCTTCCTGTTTCTTTGGCGACAGGATGCACGCGGACGGGCCGATTTGGCAAACCGTCACCTGCCCCCGGAGCGTTTCCATGGCCCTCGACACCCTCGCCCTATGGCATCAGGCCGTGAAAGACCGCGACATGGGCGTGCTGGACAGACTTGTGGCCGATGATGCGGTCTTTCTGTCTCCGGCAGTTCACAGCCCCCAGCCGGGCAAGGCCCTGGTGATCAAATACCTCAATGCCGCCCAGAAGGTGCTGATCAATGACAGCTTCCACTATGTGGAAGAATGGCACGGAGACCATTCCGCCGTGCTGGAATTCGCCCTGGAGATCGACGGGATCAAGATCAATGGCGTCGACCTGATCCACTGGAACGAGGCGGGCCAGATCACCCAGTTCAAGGTGATGATGCGGCCGATGAAGGGACTGAACACAATCATCCCCCTCATGGCAGCACACCTGGTCTGAGGCCCCTCCGTCACGCTTCGCGTGCCACCTCCCCCAGAGAGGGAGGAATTACACGGAGCTAATTGCTCCCTCGCCGGGGGAGCTGTCGGCGAATGCCGACTGAGGGGGAAACCCCTAGCCCATCGGATAGAGGATTTCCTTCGACACAGCGTCGATCGCCTTCATCACCTCGGGGGTGAGGGTCACGTCGCCGGCGGCGAAGATGTCGGCCAGCTGGTCTTCGTGGGTCACGCCGACGATGGTCGAGGCGACAAAGTCGTGCTGCTTGCTCCAGGCCGTGGCCAGGGTGACCAGGGGCATACCGGCCTCGGCGGCAATCGCCGCAAAGCGCTCGGTGGAAGCCATGGACTTGTCATTGACGAAACGGGTCGCCATGACCGCCTGACGGCCGCCGAGCTTCAGATAGTTGGAGAAGCGCGCACCTTCGGGGCGGGCCCCGTTCTGATACTTGCCCGACAGGACACCACCGGCCAGGGGCGAATAGGGGATCAGGCTGACCCCTTCCTGGCGGCAGACCTGGGCCAGTTCGTCCTCGAAGCGGCGGTTGTTGAGGCTGAAATTGTTCTGGATGGTCTGATAGCGGGACACGCCCATCTTCTCGGCCACGGCGACGGACTTGGTCAGGCCCCAGGCGGTGTCGTTGCTGGATCCGATGATGCGGACCTTGCCTTCGCGGATCAGGTCGTCGAGGACGTCCAGGGTCTCCTCATAGCCGGTGCCGTGGTCCGGCCAGTGGGTCTGGTAGAGGTCGACATAGTCGGTGCCGAGACGGGTCAGGCTGGCCTCGATGGCCCGGGTGATGTTGTGGCGGTCCAGGGCGGTCATGCCGGCGCGCTGGGAGCCCTTGATCCAGCCATGGCTGGGACCGCAGACCTTGGTGGCGATGATCACTTCGTCCCGACGTTTGGTCTTCATCCAGCGCCCGACGATCTCCTCGGTAAGGCCGGCCCACTCTTCCTTGGGCGGGACAGGGTAGTTTTCCGCGGTGTCAAAGAAGTTGATCCCGGCGTCCAGGGACATGTCGAGAACCCGGAAGGCGGTCTTCTCGTCCGCCTGGGCTCCGAAGGTCATGGTTCCCATGCAGATGCTCGACACAACGATCGCGCTCTTGCCCAGTCTCTTGGTCTGCATCTGTGTTTTCCTTGCCCGAATGAACTGCCGCCGGTCGGCGGCTCCCTGATACGGACCGCCGATCTCCGGAGCAAGGGTCCGCATGAATGCGCCTCGACCCGGCGCAGACCGAGGGGCACACTCACCTGGAATTCGAGACCGTTTCCATGCCCCGTGATCTATCCCGCCGCACCGCCCTGGCCCTGGGTCTCGCCAGCGCCACGGCTGCAGAGGCCCGTATCCCTGCCATGACCCCCACCTTTGATCTGGCGAGCATCACGGCCAGTCTCGCCCACTATGACAGCCTCGGGATCAAGGCCTCCGGCGGGGCCGGGGATCAGGCCACCGGGGTGTGGCTATCCAAGGTGCTGACTGAGGCCGGGTTCGGCGTCACTCGCCAGCCCTTCACGGTCCCCTGGTTCGAGGTGGGCGAGGCCAGCCTGAGCAGTGGCCCTGCCCGGGCTGAGGTTCTGCCCCAGGCCGTCGTCGTCCCGACGCCCTCCCAGGGCGTCGAGGGCCCCATGTTCGTCCACCAGGCCTGGAGCCCGGAACGGCGCTATGACGGCGGCATTGTCCTGGTGGTCCTGCCCTATCGCCGCTGGTCGACCCTGATGGGCCTTGAGCCCCGCCGTACCGTAGACGCCTGCTTCAAGGCCGGTGCGGCCGCTGTGGTCCTGGTCACCACCGGACCGACGGGCGAGGCCCTGGCCCTCAATGCCCCCGCGGACAAGCCGGTCTTTGACCGCCCCGTCGCTGTTCTTGCGCCGAGAGACGCGCGGCCCCTTCTGGCCCTTGCTGAGCAGGGAGCACGAGCTGTCCTGAAGGTCACCGGCCAAGGCGGACGGCGCGAGGCCTATAATGTTGTGGGGCAGATCCTGCGTCCCGGTGCCCCGGGCCTGGTAGTGTCCACCCCCCGATCCGGCTGGTTCGGCTGTGCCGGTGAACGAGGCGGTGGGATCGCGGCCTGGGTCGCCCTGGCCCAATGGGCACCCAAGGCCCTGAAGACTGTGTCCCTGACCTTCCTGTCCACCTCCGGCCACGAATACGAGAATGAGGGTGGGGAGACCTTCCTGACGTCAGGCCTGGCCCCGCCGGACCAGACCCGGCTTTGGGTCCATCTCGGAGCCAATGTCGCCAGCCGGGATTTCAATGACCTGGCTGGCATGGTGCCCATGAAAAGCCCGGATACCCAGAGGATCCTTATGGTCACCGCTGATCTGGTGCCCCTGGCCGAGCGGCTGTTTGCTGGCCAGCCGGGTCTGGAGAATGTCGTGGCCGCCAGCAAGGCCGGAGCCGCCGGGGAAATGTCCAACATCCTGGCCCACGACTATCCGACGGTGGCGGGGGTGTTCGGCGGCCACCGCTTCCATCATGCCCGCAATGACGACCTGACCCGCACCCATCCCGAGGCAAGCCTCAAGGCCGCCATCGCTTTCCGGGATCTCATCTCCGCGCGATTGGGCTAGATCTGGACCATGCTGTTGCGATCCCTTCTGGCCGTCGGCCTCTGTCTTGTCCTTGCGGCCTGTGGCCAGCCCAGCCAGAGGACTGCCCTGGCGGCCAATGGCAAGCCCTGCCCCCTGCCCCCGAGCGACCAGGTCCAGCTCAAGGGCGGCACCTTCCTCATGGGCGGGGCTCCGGTCCGCAGCGAGGAAGGCCCGCCCCGTCCCGTCACGGTCGGGGCCTTCGAGATTGACCGGACCGAGGTCACCAATGCCCAGTTTGCCGAGTTCGTGAAGGCCACAGGCTATATCACCCTGGCCGAGCGCAAGCCGGACCCCGCCCTCTATCCGGGGGTTGATCCCAAGCTGCTGAAACCCTCCTCCCTGGTCTTTGTCGGGGCCAAGGCTGATCCCAGCTTCAACAATCCGGGCCTGTGGTGGAAGATCGTCGACGGAGCCCAGTGGCAAAAGCCCACGGGGCCCGGCAGCACCAACCGCGACCGTTTACGCGAACCCGTCGTCCAGGTGGCCTGGGAAGATGCCCTGGCCTATGCCCGATGGAAGGGCCGCGACCTGCCCACGGAAGCCGAGTGGGAGTTTGCTGCCCGCGGTGGTCTCGATGGCAAACGCTATGAATGGGGCGACGCCCCCTCTACCCAGACCAAACCCCGCGCCAATCACTGGCAGGGGGTTTTCCCCTCGGTCGACACCTCTGCCGACGGGTTCAAGACCACCACGGCCCCGGTGGGATGCTTCGCCCCCAATGGCTATGGCCTCTATGACATGGCGGGCAATGTCTGGGAGTGGACCAGGGACTGGTACAAGCCCGGTCTTGAGACCGAAGGCACTGACCCCCTGGGGCCAGACAGGGCCGAGGCTCGGGATCCCCTGGACCCTGCTGCGGCGGCCATGCCCAAGCACGTGATCAAGGGCGGTTCCTTCCTTTGCAGCGATGACTTCTGTTTCCGCTATCGCCCCGCCGCCCGCCAGCCCGGCCCGCCGGATACAGGCTCATCCCATCTTGGATTTCGAACCGTCAAACGCCTGGGACCGGTCAAGACCGCCGATCGGGGTCTAGCCAAGTCAGGCTGAACCGCATTAAGTCCCCCGAACAAATTTCGGGAGACAGCACATGGCCGGACACGGCAAGGGCGCACGCGCCTATGACATCATCGTCTATGGCGCGACGGGCTTTACCGGCCGACTGGTCGCCGAGCACCTTCTGGCGACCTACGGGGTCGGCAAGGGCGTGAACTGGGCCATGGCCGGGCGCAGCCAGTCCAAGCTGGAAGAGGTTCGCGCCGAACTCGGTGGTCCGGACACCCTGCCCCTGGTGGTTGCCGATGCCGATAATGCAGGTTCCCTCAAGGCCCTGGCCGAAAGCACTTCGGTGATCATCACCACGGTCGGGCCCTATCAGCTCTATGGCAGCGCCCTGGTGGCCGCCTGTGCCGCCGCTGGCACCGACTATGTGGACCTCTGCGGCGAGCCCGCCTGGATGGCCGAGATGATCGGTGCCCATGAGGCGGCGGCCAAGGCCTCCGGAGCCCGGATCGTCTTCTCCTGCGGCTTTGACTCCATTCCCTTCGACCTGGGTGTCTGGTTCCTGCAGCAGGAAGCCATCAAGCGCACTGGCAAGCCCGCGGCCCGGGTCCGCGGCCGGATCCGCGACATGCTGGGGACCTTCTCCGGCGGCACACTTGCCTCCATGCGCGCCACCATGGGCGCCATGGCCCAGAACCCCGCCGTCGGGGCCGTCCTGGCCAATCCCTTTGCCCTGACCCCCGGCTTCACCGGTCCCGCCCAGCCGGCAGACAATGCCGTGGTCTATGACGAGGTGGCCAAGTCCTGGGTCTCGCCCTTCGTCATGGCCACCATCAATACCAAGAATGTCCACCGCTCGAACTTCCTGCTGGGCCATCAATACGGTCAGGACTTCGCCTATGACGAAATGTCCCTGAACGGCGATGGACCGGAAGGCGAGGCCAAGGCCAAGGGCGGCGGCGGTGCGGCCTTTGCGGCGGGCGGCAAGATGCCGGCACCCGGCGAGGGCCCCTCCAAGGAAGAACGCGACGCCGGTCACTACGATGTCCTGTTCATCGGTGAGCTGGCCGATGGCAAGACGGCCCTGGCCTCTGTCCAGGGGGACAAGGATCCAGGCTATGGCTCCACCTCCAAGATGATCGGCGAGGCGGCCATGTGCCTGCTGGAAGACGTCGGCCACGATCAGACCCCGGGCGGGATCTGGACCACGGCCCCGGCCTTTGCCGGTCCGCTCATCAAGCGCCTTGAGGCCCGCGCGGGTCTCACCTTCAAGATCGAGGGCTGATCATGGAAGATCTCAAGGGCAAGGTTGCCTTCATCACCGGCGGGGCCAGCGGCATTGGCCTGGCCATGGCCGAGGCCTTTGGCCGTGAAGGCATGAGCGTCATGCTGGCCGACATCGAGGCCAAGGCCCTGACGGCTGCGGTGGAAGAGCTGCGGGCCAAGCAGGTCCGGGCCGAGGGCGTGATCTGCGACGTCGGCAGCCGCGCCTCTCTGCGCGCTGCCGCCCTGGAAACCATTGCCAAGTTCGGCAAGGTCCATGTGGTCTGCAACAATGCCGGCGTCGGAGCCGGAGGCATTCTGGGCGAGGTCCCTGAAAGCGACTGGAACTGGATCGTGGACGTCAACCTGCTGGGCGTCGTCTATGGTACCGAGGTCTTCGCCCCCCTGATAGCCAGCCATGGCGAGGGTGGTCACTTCGTCAACACCGCCTCCATGGCCGGTATGGTCAGCCCTCCCGGCATGGAACCCTATTGCGCCACCAAGTTTGCCGTCGTGGCCATGAGCGAAGGCTGGGCCGGTCAACTGGCGGGCCAGAACATCGGGGTCTCCATCCTCTGCCCCGGCTTTGTGAAGACCCGTATCCACGAGAGCCGCCGCAATCGCCAGGACAGCTATGGTCCGGAGAGCAAGGAGGCCCCGGCCGAATTCGCCGCCTCCCCCGTCCTGTCCGGCATTCCGGTGGGGCCCGTGGCCAAGCGGGTGGTCGAGGGCATCAAGGCCAACAACCTCTATATCTTCACCCATCCGGAGTTCCGCGGTGCGGTGCAGATGCGCTTTGCCTCGATCATGGCGGGCTTTGATGCGGCCGATGCCAGCGAGGCCCTGAAGGCACTGCCACCGCGCGGCCTGCTGGTGCCGAACCTGCCCTGATCTCAGGTCAGAAGGCTCAGGCGCATCCAGATCTCATGGGTCGCACCGGGGGCGAGGATCACAAGACCCTCGGCCTCCGGGTCCTGAGTATTGATGGCGTCGGGCCGGTGGGTAACCGGCTCGAGACAGACATAGCCCTCCCCCGGCGGGGCATAGATGTGCAGCCGGGTGATGTCGGGACCAGCGCTTAGCCTCAGACTGGGACGACCGGGGCCGGGATTGAACAGGGCCGCACCGTCCCAGCCCGTATGGCAGTGGTCAATCACCCGCCCTGGCGGAAAGCCCGCCCCCCAGCGCCAGTCCACGAGAGGCCAGCCTTGCAAATGACGGGCTGGCAGGTTGGTCTCATCCGTCAGCCAGACCCCGGACAGGCGGGCCACCAACCTCGCCTCCTCGCTCGCCGGGAAGTAGGGATGGAAGCCCAAGCCAAAGGGGGCTGGCTGCTCGGACAGATTGGTCAGGCTGAGGGTCTGATAGAGGCCGTCAGCCTCAAGGGTGAAGGTCTGGCGTGCCTCATAGGGCCAGGGCCAAGAGGTTCCGCCCTTCAGAGTCAGGGCCGCCGCATCTTCCGAATGGCTCTCCACAGACCATACGGACTGCCAGCCGTCTCCGTGCAGGGCATGGGGTTCGCCGTCTAGATTGAGGGGCAGATCAAACAACCCGCCGCTCCAATTCACCCGACCCAAGGCGATCCGGTTGGCAAAGGGCACCAGGGGGAAGCTGGCCATGTCGAGCACATCTCCCTGCCCCGGGCCCTGCCGCAGGACCGGCTGACCCCGCCAGGTCAGGGCCGAGATCGCCCCGCCTGTCTCCGGGGCCAGATCGAGGGTGAAGTCCCCTCGCCTCAAGGTCAGGGTCATTCAGGCCGGGACCGTGGCCTGCATGGAGGGCCGCTGGCTGGCCTGGGCATAGAAGGCGCTCAGTCGTGGGTGCCCCGGACGCCAGTCACGATCCCCGAACCGGAAATCCAGATAGCCGAGGGCACAGGCGAGCGCGATATCAGCAATCGACCAGTCCTCATAAGCCCTGACTTCGGTGGCCTCGAACATGTCCAGGGCGCCTGTGACCTTGGCCCATTGCCCCTCCACCCAATCAGCCCAGCGCAGGGCTTCCGGGCGCGAGGCCAGCTCGTAGCGGCAGACCAGGGCCGCATCGACAATGCCATCGGCGGCGGCGAGGCCGGTCAGGACCTTGAAGCGGCTGATGCCATCTGAGGGCGCCAGCTGGGTGTCAGTGAGGCTGTCCAGATAGTCGACGATCACCCGGCTGTCATAGAGGGCGGTGCCATCCTCCAGGATCAGGGTCGGGATCTTGCCAAGGGGATTGGCGACCGTGACCTCGGGATTTCGGCTGGTGGGCGCGACCACAGCGGGAACCAGTTCGATCCTGTGCAGCAGATCCAGTTCCTGGGCGGCCACCAGCACCTTGCGGACATAGGGCGAGGTTTTGGAATATAGGAGCTTCATGTCTGGGCCATGGCTGGGGTTGAACGTCGGATGAGGATCGAGGCCAGGGCCGCCGCAAAGCCCGCCATGCCCGCGATCACGAAGGCCTCCAGATAGCGCCCCTGGGAAGCGCGCAACAGCCCGGCTCCGATGGCGGCGGTGGCGGCACCGGCCTGGTGGCCAGCGGCGATCCAGCCGAAAACGATGGGCCCGTCCCGGTCCCCGAAGGTCTCGGTGGCGAGCCTTGCGGTGGGTGGCACTGTTGCGATCCAGTCCAGACCGTAGAAGACGGCGAAAATCCCCAGGGAGACCAGGGAAAAGTCCGTAAAGGGCAGGACGATGAGAGATGCTCCCCGGAAAATGTAATAGGCAAACAGTAGCTTGCGCGGGTCGTAACGGTCGGTGAGCCAGCCGGACAGGGTCGTGCCGATCAGGTCGAACAGCCCCATCACCGCTAGAAGGCTCGCCGCCCGTGTCTCCGGCAGACCCTGATCCGAACACAGGGCAATCAGGTGCGTGCCCACCAGACCATTGGTGGTGAGACCGCAGATGAAGAAGCCGCCGAACAGCAGCCAGAAGGTGCGGGTTCTTGCCGCCCGGCCGAGAACCTTGAAGGCATAGGCGAGTGCCCCGCCGGCTGGCATCTGGGGGGGCGGTGCGAAGTCATCCGGCGCGCCATAGGGTTTCAGGCCGATGGTGTCAGGCCGCTCCGGCACCAGGAACCAGACCAGGGGGGCCAGCAGAGCTGTGGCCACGGAGACGCTCAGAACCACCGGACGCCAGCCGCTGGTTTCTGCCAGGGCCGCCATGGCGGGCAGAAACAGGAGCGAACCGGTCGCCGTGGAGGCCGTCAGCAGGCCCATGACCAGACCCCGGCGCTCCACGAACCAGCGATTGGCCACGGTGGCGGCAAGGACAGAGGCCACAGCGCCCGTGCCCACCCCTGACATCAGTCCCCAGGTCAGGACATAGTGCCAGGGCTGGGTCATCAGGCTGGACAGCCCGGTGGAGACCGACATCAGCACAAAGGCCAGGGTCACGGTCTTCCTGAGACCGAAGGAGGTCATGAGGGCGGCGGCGAAGGGCCCGGTCAGCCCATAGAGCAGGATGCCCGTTGCCGCGGCCAGGGAGACCGTCGCCCGGTCCCAGCCAAAGGCCCGCTCGATGGGCAGCATCAGGACCCCGGGCGCTGACCTCAGGCCCGCCGAGACCATGAGGGCCAGGAAGATGACCCCCACCACAACATAGGCATATCGCGCCCCGAAGGGCCGGACTGAACTCATGGGCGACGTCCATCATAGGCGATCTTGCCCGCGACCACCGTCATGACAGCATGGGCCTTGGCGATCTCGGCGAAGGGAGCTGTCATCAGGTCGACGGAAAAGACCGAGATGTCGGCCGGGTGGCCGACGCTCAGGGTGCCGAACTCACTCTCGCGGAAACCGGCCTGGGCAGCCCCTGTGGTGAACATCTTCAACGCCTGGGCACGGGTGACCGCCTCGTCCAGGCCCCAGTCGGGACCGGCAAAGCCCTTGAGGTCATGGCGATAGGCAGCCGCATAGAATTCCACGAGGGGATCGCCCTTCTCCACCGGCGCATCCGTGCCGCCAGCCACCAGGGCCCCGGAGTTCAGCAGAGTCTCCCAAGCATAGGCCCCTTTCAGGCGATCGGGGCCCAGGCGCGAGGGGGCGAAGAACAGGTCGCCGATGGCATGGGAGGGCTGCATAGAAGCCACAACCCCTAGCTTGGCAAAGCGGGGCAGGTCCTCAGGCGCCAGGACCTGGGCATGCTCCACCCGCCAGCGGGCAGCCTTCAGGGCGGAAGGATTATTGGCAAAGGCGGCCTCGAAATCATCCAGAGCCAGACGGTTGCCACGGTCACCGATGGCATGGATGGCGATCTGGGCGCCGGACTGGCGGGCAGCCGCCATGATACGCGCCAGTTCCGCAGGGGGCGTCAGCAGGAGACCGGTGCCCTCAGCGTCGGAATAGGGTGCCAGCAGGGCCGCGCCCCGCGATCCCAGGGCCCCGTCCATGAACAGCTTCACCCCCATGAGGCGCAGCATGTCCCGAGGGGCACCAGTCCGACCGGTCCGCAGGACCAGGGCGCTGTCATCATCGGACATGTAGGTGTCGACGCGGATCTTCAAGGTCCCGGCCCGGGCCATGTCCTGGAGGGTGGCATATTCCTCTGAGGAGGCGGCCATGTTGTGCAGGCCGGTCCAGCCCCGGGAGGCATAGACCTCGACCCCTTTCAACTCCGCCTGACGCTTCAGTTCTGCAGAAGGGGCCGGCATGGCGGCGCGAACCAGGGACATGGCATTGTCGACAAACATGCCCGCCGGAGCCCCGGAGGCTGTGCGCAGGATCTGGCCGCCAGACGGGGCCTGGGTCGCGGTGGTGACCCCCGCCCGGGCCATGGCAGCCGTATTGGCCACCAGGGCGTGGCCGTCGGCCCGGGTCAGGACCACCGGGCGATCAGAAATGGCCAGGTCCAGGTCCGCAGCGGTGGGGAAGCGACCCTCTGGCCAGTGGGTCTCGATCCACCCGCGACCGATCACCGGGTCCTTGCCTGGATGCTCCGCAGCCCAGGCCTTGAGGCGCACGATGAGGGCCTCGATGGAGGGTGTCCCCTCCAGGCTGAGGGTCAGTTCCCGCATGCCGATCCCGGCCAGATGGGCGTGGGAATCCACAAAGCCTGGATAGGCGGCTGCCCCGTCCAGATCGATATCCCGGGCCTCGGGGGCCAGCTTGCGGGCCGCCTTCAAAGGACCAGCATAGGCAATGTCACCCTTGCGAACCACCAGGGCCTCGACCTGGGGCTGGTCATCACGGCCGGTATAGATGGGGCCGCCATGGATCAGCAGGTCTTCAGCCTGAGCCGCAGCAAGGGGTGTGAGGCCGAGGGCCAGTCCGGTGATCAGGGCAGTCAGGGTCGTACGCATCGCGGCCTCTCGGGCTTGGGGTCAGGCCCCGGTTCTCGACCATCGCCGATCGGAGTGAAATCTCAAGCGGCCCCTTGAGGCAGAAGACCGCCATTCTGCCTGTTTCTTCAGCCCCAGACGCGCCGGGCATAGCTGAGGAAGTTGCCTCCCAGCACCTTGTCGATGACCCGGCGGCTGTGCCCGCGGGCGGACAGCAGACCATCCAGCTTGCGGAACTGGTCCACCCCGCGCAGGTCGACGACAAAGGGATAGGTATCGGACCGCTCTCCCTTGGCACCGATCCCGGCGGCGGCGCGTTCAGCGACCTCCTTGGCGAGGGCCGCCTGATAGGCATTCAGGTCATCAATGGCGGTGATGGAGCCATCCGTGCCGATCCCGACATGGTCCTCGCCGCAGATCTTCAGGGCATGTTCGATATGGGCCACCACATCGCTGGTGCGGGGGTGACCATCCAGGGTCAGGAAGGGCATGAAATAGATGCCGACAAAGCCGCCGCGGTTTGCCACGCCCTTGAGCTCGGCATCGGTCTTGTTGCGGGGCAAGTCGCACAGGGCGCGACAGCCGGTGTGGTTGATGGAGATGGGGGCGCGGGAGGCGGAAATTGCCTCCAGGCAGGTCTGTTCACCGGAATGGGAGAGATCGACCATGAGGTTGAGGTCGTTGAGGCGGCCGATCACGGCCCGGCCAAGCTCGCTGAGGCCGCGGTTCTGGGGGGCCATGGAGCCATCGCCCAGACTGTTGGCCGGGTTATAGGTCAGCTGGACGACCCGCACGCCGCGCTGCGCATAGAGGTTGGCATGATCCAGGTTCTGGCCGATCTGGACGGCATTCTGGAAGCCGTAGATCACCCCGATCTTTGATGTGTCCCGGGCCTTCAGCAGGTCGTCAGCCTTGCGGATGAGGAGCAGGTCTCCCGGCAGATCAGCCCTTATGCTGTCCCAGTAATCGAGTTCGGCCAGGCTAGCCTTGTGGGGATCGGCCGGGCCCGAGACATAGCCCAGGGTGATATTGATCGCCGTGACGCCGGAAGCATGGGCATCGGCCACCGTGCGGTCATCAAAGACCGGCGGGCCCTCGGCGACATTGGGATTGGACAGGCCGCCAAGGGCATTGATGTAGAGCGGGCGCTCGGCGGCCCTGGCCGGCAGGGCCAGACTTGCGCCGACCAGGGCCATGAGACTGCGGCGGGACAACATGGTCAGGGCTCCTGCCGGGCGGCCAGATCATGGGCCGGGTCATAGTCAGATCTGGGGTAGGCCCGGCCACGCTTGACCACAAGGGTGACGGTCTCCAGGGCCTCGAGGTCCCGGCTGGGGTCCTCGGCGACAAAGACCAGATTGGCCAGCTTGCCGGGCTCAATGGTGCCGAAATCAGGATCGCGGGTAATGGACAGTGCCCCCACACGCGTTGCAGCGGTGATGGCCTGCAGGGGCGTAAACCCGGCTCGGGTCACCAGCAGGTCCATTTCCTCAAGGACCGATGGCCAGGCTGCCTCCGGCTCGGCAAAGCCATCCGT
>CAIYZB010000265.1 GCA_903930545.1 uncultured Alphaproteobacteria bacterium | reverse complement strand
GCCGTCATGTGCAGTACCGATACTTCGGCCAGTACCTGCGGCAACTCAGGCAGAAGTTCCATCTGGTCCTGCTGACCGAGAAGTCCGAGGCCGATGAGCCAGCCCGCGCCCTTTATGACGAGGTCATCACCTTTGAGCGCACGTCATCCGGCAGTCACCTACGGGAAATCTACGCTGCCTTCCGCGATGTGGCACCGGATGTAGTCTTCTGGCTGAGTGTGGGGATGCGGCACTGGGGGCCCCTGTTTGGCAATCTGCGCCTGGCACCCATGCAGTTCACGGCGATCGGCCACTCGGCCTCTACCTTCTGCGAGCCCATCGACTATTACCTGATCGAGGAAGGCTATGTGTCCAGCCCCGCCGTCTTCGGGGAAAAGGTCCTGTTGCTGCCCGACGAGAGCCTGAGGTTCGAGCGCAATCCCACCTATGTCCCGGCCCCCCCGGCCGTGCGCCAGCCGCGTCCGGATCTGAAGGTGGCGGTGCCCAGCAATATGCTGAAGCTCAATGCCAACTTCCTCTCGGTCCTGAGGCGTATCGAGGTCGAGGCCAAACGGCCCCTGACCTTCCAGTTCTTCCCAAATGCCCGGGGCGGCCAGATCAAGGCCTTTACCGCCGGCATCTTCCGCCAGCTGGCCTCGGCCAAGGTTCACCCGACCCTGGAAGCCAATGACTATCTGGCCATTCTGAGGGACTGCGACCTGATCCTCAGCCCCTTCCCCTTTGGCGGTCTGCACAGCGTCATCGACGGCCTGCGCGAGGGTCTGCCCATCATGGCCATGGAACGTCCGGAACCCCACGGCATGACCGACGCCATGCTGCTGCGCCGCTTCAAGTTGCCAGACTGGACCGTGGCCCAGACGGAGGACCAGTATGTGGCCGGAGCCCTGAGGATGATCCATGAGGACGACCTGCGGGCTGAACTGGGTGCCCAGGCCCTGGCCCTGGACATCAACAGCCTGATGTTCGGGGATGGCACCACCCCCCTGGCCAGCGATGTGATCGACCTGGTCTGGAAGACCTTCGAAAACCACGCCGCCGTCATGGCCAGTCCCCTGCCGGCCCTAAGGCTGGGCGATGTCGAGGCGATTGCAGCGGCCAGCGGATCGTGACGGACCTCACCGCCATCAATGCGGCCCTGGCCATGCAGTGGCTGGTCCTGGGGGTGCCGGACAGTGGAACCGTGCCCCTGCGGCTGCCCAATTCCCGCAAGCGACCGCTCATGGATTTTCCTGGCACCGCCAGCTTCCGGAACTATCTGCCGGCCACATTTCCACAGGACCGGGAAATCTGGCTCGCCCCGCCGGAAGGCCCGATCCGGCTGAGCGCCGATCCCGGTCCGGTGATCAGTTTCCAGGCCGATCCAGACATCTATTCAGTGGTGCTGAACAAGACCCACAGGCTGGTCACGAGGTGGAAGGTCCCCTGCTTCAATGCGCCGGCCGCTGTCCTGGAGACGGGCAGGGAAAGGGTGGCGGCCAAGCTGTCCGGCATACCCGGGCTGGATGTGCCGCGCACGGAACGCCTCTCCATGCAAGATCCCGCCGGACTGGAGTCCGCTATCGCCGCGGCCGGCATGTCCTGGCCGGTCCTGGTGCGGATGACCGGTCAGCATGGCGGAGAGAGCCTGGTCAAGCTGGACAGTCCCGAGGACCTTTATCGGTGCCCTGACCTGCCCAGGTCAGGGGCTTCGATCTATGTCACCGAGTTCCGGGATTTCCGCGACCCTGATGGCTGGTATCGCAAATATCGTCTGGTGGTGGTGGGACGCCAGATCATCCTGCGCCATGTGCTGATCGGCAATGCCTGGCTGCTTCATGCCCTGCGCCGGGCTCCGGAGACCGATGCCGATGAGCAAGCGCGGATGGAAGCTTTTGCGACCGACCTGCTGCCTCTCATCCAGCCCACAGTCCTGGAAATGGCTGATCGCCTCAACCTGGATTATTTCGGGATCGACTGTCACATCGATGCGGCGGGCAGGATCCTGCTGTTCGAGGCCAATGCCTGCATGAACATCCTGCACCGGACAGATCCGCCGCCGAACATGTGGGACGCCCCCATCGCCGCCGTGGAAACCGCCCTGATGGACCTGCTGGCCCATCCGGAGCGCTGGCGTCATCAGCCCGCGATCTGAGGCCCGGCCTGAAGGGCGGTCATCAGAGATCCGGAATAGGCCGTGTGGCCCACATGGGTCAGGCGGGAATTGAAATCGGCCCAGATCTCGCCCCCCAGATCCGCCCATCGGCGGCAGAAAGCATAGTCCTCTGACAGATACTGGCCGGTCTCCGGTTCGATCATGGTGTCGAAAATCATGGTGGCCTCAGGGGCCAGACGATCATTCATGTCCCCCATGCGAGCCTTCAGTTCCGGATGGGCATCCACCACCCGCTGCATGGCCGCACGGCGGATCATGAGGAACCCGGTGCCGGCATAGGCGACCCTCGCAAAGCCGGAGGCCTCGTCCACCTCCACCGAACTGTCAGGGGTCGGAATGAAACGCACCACATAGCCCACAGCAGCGGCCTGGATGTCGGCAACCCCACCCAGGGCGGCGGCCCGGGCCTTTGTCCAGTCAATGGATTTCAGGGGGTAGATCCCGGCGGCGACGTCCTTCTCGGCCTTCAGCAGGCGAAAGACATTGTCCGGAGCAAAGCCGATATCGGCATCTACGAAGAAGAGATGGGTGGCCTCGCCATGGGCCAGGAACTGGGCGGCCAGCCGCGAGCGGGCCCGGGTGATCAGGGCATCCCCACCCATGAGGTCGATGTGCAGGCCGATCCCGGCCTCCCGGCAGGCCAGCTGGAAATTCAGCAGGGACTGGGCAAACAGGACGTTCAGCGACCCGCCATAACAGGGCGTGGCCAGATAGATGAAAGGCGCTCCGGCCTTTGCGGTTTTCGGCATTCGCCTATCACTCCCTGAGGATCAGGGCAGTCTAGGCGGCCTCGCCGGCGGCGTGAAGCCAGTCCTAATAGACCAGCTTCAGACCTGCCATGGCGACGGCGGCCGTCAGGAACAGGACGATGGCCAGGATTTCATAGCGCTTGAACAGGGGTCCATTGGGCGACCGCATGGGCAAACCTCCTCATGACTGTCCCGGTACGGGACGACTGGGACAAATCCCGCAAGGGCGGGGCCAGACCTCAGGGGTGGACGGGCGCCTTGCCGGGCCAGGTCAGGAAGCCAGACGGGTCGCGACCTGCCGCCGGACGGGGCCCGCAGTCGCAGTCTTCGTCGGAGGCATGGCTGTGGCCGGAGCCACTGAACTCGGTGCTCTCCGACCAGGCTTGCGAGCGACTGAAGGTTTCCTCCTGATGCTCGCGGCGTTCCACCATGACGATGCGCTGGGCCCCGCCGCTGAGGTTCACCTCGGCCATCTGGTTGATCCGTACAGGACCTGAGGCGCGGTGGGCCCTGTGGCGATGGACGACATGGGAGACCCGGCGCACGGGAACGGCCTCAGGTGCCATGGTAGCGGGAGCGGCCGTAACGACCGGAACGGCCACCGCCGGGGTCGGACAGGTCTTGCCCACCCCACAACAACAGGCCAGCTGGGTGCCCGGCATGACGATCTTCGGCATTTCATCACAGGCCGACAGGGTGAGGCCGAGGGTGATAGCGATCAGGTGGGCGAAACGCATTGTGTCATTTCCGGACTGAAACCGCGGGACATGATCAGTCCTTGCGGATTGGGTGCCGGATCAGAGGGGCCGCGCCTTGCGCCATTTCAGGACAGCCCACCAGACGACCAGGGCCAGGCAGACCCCGGCTGTATCGGCCAGGAAGTCGAGGGGATCACCCTGCCGGCCAAGACCCATGGCCGCCTGCATCACCTCCACCAGGGCCCCGAAGGCCAGGGCATAGGCCGCAATCAGGCGTGGGCGATGGCTGGACAGGACAAGGCCCAGCCCCGTCAGGGCCGCCCAGGCCAGACCATGCTGGATCTTGTCGGACATATCCGGCTCGGGAATGGCAATTGAAGGCGACAGGGTCAGCCACAGCAGGGCCGCACTCACCAGACCATAGGCCGCGATACGAAAGGGACGATGGCGTCGGTTCAGGGTCATGGCGCGTCAACCTGCAGGACTGATGCCACGAAAAATCCCGGAGGGCCGATTTCCACCGCCGGTGAAACCCTCTAGCGTCCGCCGACAAAATCGAGGGGACGATATATGGCGATCGAGGCGGTGATCTGGGATTTCGGCGGGGTTTTCACCTCTTCGCCCTTCGAGGCCTTCAACCGCTATGAGGCCGAACGCGGCCTGCCCCATGACCTTGTGCGGCGGATCAATTCCGCCAATCCCGATACAAATGCCTGGGCGCTTTTCGAGCGTAATGAGATCGATACCAAGGGGTTCGACGAGATGTTCCTGGCCGAATCCACCGCCCTTGGCCATCCGGTGCCCGGTGCCGATATCCTGCCCCTGCTTTCGGGCATGGTGCGGCCTCGGATGGTGGAGGCCCTGAAGACCTGCAAACAGCACTTCAAGGTGGGCTGCATCACCAACAACATGGTCTCCCACCACAGCCCCGGGGCCGATGCCCCCCAGAGGGCGGCCGGGGCCATGGGCCAGATCATGCCCCTGTTCGACCACATCATCGAAAGCTCCAAGGCTGGGGTGCGAAAGCCCGACCCGAAGATCTATCTGATGATGTGCGAGGCCCTGTCCGTGGCCCCTGCCAACTGCGTCTATCTCGATGACCTGGGGATCAACTGCAAACCTGCTGCGGCCCTGGGCATGAGCGCCATCAAGGTGGTGGATGTGGACCAGACCCTGAGCGCCCTTTCGGCCCTCACCGGCCTGACCTTCGGCGAGGCGGCGTGACCCGCCCGGCCCGCCAGTCCCTCGAGGTGGTTCTGGCCGGACTGCCCGGCTGGAAGAAGGCGGATGATCCGAGAGAAGCGGTAAGCCGCAGCTTCAAATTTGCCGACTTCAATGCCGCCTTCGGTTTCATGACCCGGGTGGCCATCATGGCCGATCGCCTGGACCATCATCCCGAATGGTTCAATGTCTACAACCGCGTGGACGTGGTCCTGACCACCCACGATGCCGGCGGGGTGACGGAACTGGACCTGAAGCTGGGCCAGTTCATGAACAGCCTGATCTAGTTGATCAGCATTGTGCCCAGCAGAAGCCGGGCCCCTTTCTGCCCCAGGACGCGGTCGGTTTCCCGCTGAAGTTCCTTGGCGATGAAGTCGGCATTGGGAAGGGACCCGGTGCCCAGGCCCGAGGCATAGACCTGGATCGACTGGACGAAGGCCGCCCTCAGGCGCGGCAGCATTTGCTGGGCGCGGACCCGCAGCTTTTCATCGGCCACATCCACCCCGGTCTCCACTGTCAGGACTCCGCGTCGGCCATTCCGCCTCAGGATGGTGGCAGTGACGGTGGGGATCTGGATGTAGGACAGACCGCCGCCCTTTTTCTTTTCGCCCTTGGGCTCACCACCGCCGCTGGCCAGGGCAGCACCCGGCAGGACGAGGGGGAGAAGGGCGAGGGCGGAGAGAATCTGGCGGCGTTGCATGGCGACACAAGGCCACATCATGGTTAGCGGTCTCTTTACGCAACGCGGCGCAGACCCGGAATCAGCAACAGAATCAACCCGCATGGGGAAGCCGCCTTGGGACTTTTTGCGCCGAACGCCCTCGATCTCGACGGCAAGGTCATCCTCGTCACCGGGGGGACCGGTTCCTTTGGTCGCCGGTTCATCGAAACCGTCCTGACCCGCCACAATCCTCGCAAGCTCATTGTCTATTCCCGCGACGAGCTGAAGCAGAGCGAGATGCAGATCGATCTGGCCGAGAAGTTCGAGCCGGACCGTATGGCCAGGATGCGCTTCTTCCTGGGGGATGTGCGGGACCGTGAACGCCTGATGCTGGCCCTGCGCGGGGTGGACATCGTCATCCATGCCGCAGCCCTGAAACAGGTGCCGGCGGCGGAGTACAATCCGTCCGAATGCATCCACACCAATGTTCTGGGGGCCGAGAACGTGGTCTGGGCCTGCCTGTCCAACCGGGTGAAACAGGTCATTGCCCTGTCCACCGACAAGGCCTGCAACCCCGTCAATCTCTATGGGGCCACCAAGCTTGCCTCCGACAAGACCTTTGTGGCGGCCAACAACCTGTCAGGCGACATCGGCACCAAGTTCGCCGTGGTCCGCTATGGCAATGTGGTGGGCTCGCGAGGCTCCGTCGCCCCCCTGTTCCAGAGGCTGATTGCCAATGGGGCCAAGGAACTGCCCATTACCGATCCGCGCATGACGCGGTTCTGGATCACCCTGAACCAGGGGGTGGACTTCGTCCTGTCCTCCCTGGAGGTGATGCGCGGCGGCGAGATCCTGGTGCCCAAGATCCCCTCCATGAAGATGACGGACCTGGCCCAGGCCATGGCCCCGGACCTGGCCATCAAGGTCATCGGCATCCGCCCCGGTGAAAAGGTTCATGAGATGATGATCTCGGTGGACGATGCCCGCACCACGGTAGACCTGGGGGATCGCTACGCCATCGAGCCGGTCTTTGTCGAATATACCCGCGAGCCCTTTGCCGGGTCCTTCCCGGGGGTGGCCGAGGACTTTTCCTATTCCAGCGACACCAATGACGACTGGCTCAGCGGTGACGGTCTGCTGGCCCTGCTGAATGACGGGTCGCCGGCCAAGCTCCTGCGGCGGGCCACGGACTGATCCTCAGATCGGAAAGCCCCGCGCGGCCAGGCGTTCACGGCTGGCGGGGCGAACCTCAGCCCAGGCCTGCGGGGTAAGGGCCAGGGCGATGACATCCACGGCCTGACCATCCTTGTAGACGTGGTTGCGGAACAGGCCTTCGCGCTCGAAGCCGAAGGCCTCGTGCAGTTTCCAGACCGGCTCATTGTCGGCCAGGACCTCGCAGCAGAGCTTGGTCAGGCTCTCGGGGCCGAACACCTGCTCGATGACCCAGTATTCCACAAAGGCCCCAAGTCCCCGGCCGCGCACCGAGCCGTCGGCCAGATAATAGGCCCAGGCACAGCGTCGGTGCTCGCGGCTGATATCGGCGAGATTGGCCAGACCGACATCGCGGCCTTCCAGTGTGATGATCCAGTATC
>CAIYZB010000264.1 GCA_903930545.1 uncultured Alphaproteobacteria bacterium | reverse complement strand
GACCTCGGCTTTGTGGGGGACCCCACCCGCATAGACCCACAGCTGATCCAGGCCCTGATCTATGCCGATGAGGACTACATCCCCGTGGTCGCCCCTATCGGGGTCTCCGCCGAGGGGCAGACCTACAATATCAATGCCGACACCGTGGCCGGGGCCCTGGCCGGAGCCCTCCAGGCCAAGCGGATGCTGCTGCTCACCGATGTTGCCGGCGTGCTCAATGCCGAGGGTGAGCTGATGCGTCAGATGACCGTGGGCGAGGCCCGCAAGGCCATTGCCGATGGCGTCGCCACCGGTGGCATGATCCCCAAGCTGGAAACCGCCATTGCCGCAGTGGAGTCCGGGGTCGAGGCCGTGGTCATTCTCGACGGTCGCCGCCCCCATGCCATGCTGGTGGAACTGTTCACCGAACACGGGGCCGGGACCCTGATCAAGGCGTGACCCGCACCGATCTCAGCCACATCGACACCTGGCTATTCGACCTGGACAATACCCTCTATCCAGAGGAATCCGGCTTCATGTCCTCCGTCGAAAGCCGGATGACCGACTTCGTGGTCAAGGTCACAGGGCTGGAGCGGGAGGAGGCCTTCAGGCTCCAGAAGAAGTATCTGGCCGAGCACGGCCTGACCCTTGGCGGCCTGATGCGCCATCACGGTGTGGCGGCGGAGGACTTCCACGCCCAGTTCCATGACCTGTCCCTGGACGTCCTGGCCCATGATGCGGAACTGATCTCGGCCCTGGCCCGCCTGCCCGGCCAGAGGCTGATCTTCACCAATGCCGACGGCTATCATGCCGAGCGGGTCATGGAACATCTCGGCCTGACGTCCCTGTTCGACAAGGTCTTCCACGTCCATTCCTTCGGATTCGCCCCCAAGCCCGACCCCCTGGGCTTTGAGCGGATGATCGAGATCCACGGCATGGACCCGAGCCGGACCGCCTTTTTCGAAGATTCCGAGCGCAACCTGAAACCGGCCCATGACCTGGGCATGACCACGGTCCTGGTGGGCCGCCAGGCCGCCACCTCCACCGCCGATTTCGTTCACCACCGTACGGACAGGCTGACCCCCTTCCTGGCCCGTGCCCTGCTGAGAGAGCCCGTCTGATGTCTGCCGACCTGAAGTCCGTCATCGAAACCGCCTGGGAGGCCCGCGACGGGATCTCCACCGCCACCACTGGCGAGGTCCGCGAAGCCGTCGAGGAAACCCTGGCCCAGCTGGACTCCGGCACCTTGCGTGTCGCTTCCCGGGGCGAGGACGGGGTCTGGACCACACATCAGTGGGCCAAGCAGGCCATCCTGCTGTCCTTCCGCCTCAATCCCAATATGCTGATGGAGGCTCCCGCCCCCGGACCCTATTGGGACAAGGTGCCTTCCAAGTTCACCGGCTGGGACGCCGAGCGCTTCACCGCCGCCGGGTTCCGCGCCGTGCCGGGCGTCGTCGCCCGCCGGGGTTCCTTCATTGCCCGCAATGTCGTCCTCATGCCCTGCTTCGTGAACATCGGGGCCTATGTGGACGAGGGCACCATGGTGGACACCTGGGCCACGGTGGGGTCCTGCGCCCAGATCGGCAAGAATGTGCACCTGTCCGGCGGGGCCGGGATCGGCGGGGTTCTTGAACCCCTCCAGGCCAACCCCACCATCATCGAGGACAACTGCTTCATCGGGGCCCGCTCCGAAGTGGCCGAGGGCGTCATCGTGCGGGAGGGCTCGGTCCTGTCCATGGGCACCTTCATCACCTCCACCACCCGGATCGTCGATCGCAAGACCGGCGAGGTCTTCATGGGCGAGGTCCCGCCCTATTCGGTGATCATGCCAGGCTCCCTGCCCAGCCCCTTTGGCGAGGGCCTGCCCTCGATCAACTGCGCCGTCATCGTCAAGACCGTGGATGAGCGCACCCGGGCCAAGACCTCCATCAACGACCTGCTGCGGGACTGAGATGAGCCTCGATCCCGTCGCCCTCACCCAGGAGCTGATCCGCCGCCCCTCGGTCACCCCGGCCGATGAGGGGGCCATGGACATTGTCGAGCGTACCCTGGCGGAGCTGGGCTTTGTCTGTCGCCGGATGAAGTTCGGCGAGATCGAGAACCTCTATGCCCGCTGGGGCACGGCCAGCCCCAATCTGTGCTTTGCCGGCCATACCGATGTGGTGCCGGTCGGCGATGCCTCGGCCTGGAGCCGCGAGGCCTTTGCCGCCGACATCATCGACGGGGTTCTGATCGGCCGCGGGGCCGTGGACATGAAGAGCGGGGTCGCCGCCTTCATCGCCGCCTCGGCCCGCACCATTGCCGCTGGTCAGGCGAAGGGCTCCCTGTCCTTCCTGATCACCGGAGATGAAGAGGGTATTGCCACCCACGGCACCAAGCTGGTGGTCCAGGCCCTGCAGGCCGAGGGCGAGGTCATTGACCATTGCGTGGTGGGCGAGCCCACCAGTGCCGAGACCTTTGGCGACATGATCAAGATCGGCCGTCGCGGCTCGATCAATGTCGAGATCGTGGTGGAGGGGATCCAGGGCCATGTGGCCTATCCCCATCGCGCGGCCAATCCGGTGCCGGTCCTGGTGGCCCTGCTGGGGCGTCTCCAGGAGACCGAGCTGGACCAGGGCTATCTGGGATTCCAGCCGTCCAATCTGGAAATCACCACCATCGATGTGGGCAATCCCACCACCAATCTGATCCCGGCCACAGCCCGGGCCAGGCTCAATATCCGCTTCAATCCCAACCATACGGGCCAGTCCCTGGCCGACTGGATTGCCGGTGAGGCCCTGGCCGCCCAGGAGGGGTTCCAGGGCAATGTCATCGTCACTCCGGCCATCAGCGGCGAGGCCTTCCTGACCGAGCCGGGCAAGTTCACCGATGTGGTCGCCGCCGCCGTCACCGATGTGGCCGGCAAGGGCCCGGAGCTGTCGACGACAGGGGGCACATCAGACGCCCGCTTCATCCGCGCCCTGTGCCCGGTGGTTGAGCTCGGTCTGGTGGGCAAGACCATGCATTCGGTGGACGAGCGGGCACCGGTGGCGGAAATCCACCAGCTCCAGGCCGTCTATGAGCGCCTGATCATCCGCTATTTCGAGGCCTTCAGCGGGTCATAGCCGACCCCGGTCAGGTAGAGACCATCGGCCGGGGCCACGGTGCCACAGGCCCGACGGTCGGCGGCCTCGAGAGCGGCCTTCAGGTCGTCTGCCGTCCAGCGCCCGACCCCGACCTCGGCAATGGATCCGGTCATGGATCTCACCTGCCGGTGCAGGAAGGAGCGGGAGGCGAAGTCCAGCAGGATCTGGTCGCCCTCGCGACGCACCTGGACCAGGTCCAGGGTCTTGAAGGGCGACTTGGCCTGGCAGGCCATGTGGCGAAAGGTCGTGAAGTCGTGATGGCCCACCAGGACCTGGGCCGCCTCATGCATGGCCTCGGCATCCAGGGGCTTTTTCACATGCCAGACCCGGCCCTGATCGAGGGCTGGCGGGGCCTTGCGATTGAGGATGCGGTAGGTATAGCGCCGCTCCGTGGCCGAGAACCGGGCGTGCCAGTCGCCCTCTGCGACTTCTGCGCTCAGCACGACAATGGGCTGGGGCACCAGATGGGCATTGATGGCGTTACGCACCACCTCGGACTTCCACTCCTTTTCCAGATCGATATGGACGACCTGCCCGGTGGCATGGACCCCGGTATCGGTCCGCCCCGCCGCCTGTAGCCTCAGGGCCTGACCGCTGAAGGCAAGGACCGCCCGCTCGATCTCGCCCTGGACAGAGGCCAGGGCCTCCTGGGCCTGAAAGCCGTGAAAGGGTCGGCCGTCATATTCGATGATCAGGCGATAGCGGGGCATCAGCCGAGCCGGGTGCCGGCGGGAACCGAGCGGCCATTCAGGAAGGCCTCGGCCTCCTGGGGCCCACGCCCCTCCCTCTGGACCTTCAGGAGCCGCACAGCCCCCTCGCCACAGGCCACCAGCAGGGCGTCGTCCAGAACCTCTCCGGGCTCGCCTGACCCCGCCTCAAGGGCCGAGAGCAGGACCTTGACCCGCAGGGGGCCCTTGTCCGTGGGCAGTTCGAACCAGGCCCCCGGAAAGGGCGACAGGCCCCGGATCCGCGCATCGACCTCGGCGGCCGCCCGGGTCCATTTCACCCGCGCCTCCTTGGGGCGGATCTTCTTGGCATAGGTGATCCCGTCTTCCGGCTGAGGAGTCGCCACCGCCGTGCCTGCCGCTACCCCGGCCAGGGTCCGGGTCATGAGCTCGGCCCCGGCCACAGCCAGACGGTCATGCAGGCTACTGGCGGTTTCGCTGGCCGAGATCTCAAGGCGGGTACGGGCCAGGACCGGGCCCTCGTCCAGGCCCTCGGTCATCTGCATGATCTCGACGCCCGTTTCCGCATCCCCGGCCATGATCGCCCTCTGGATCGGGGCGGCGCCGCGCCAGCGGGGCAAGAGGGAGGCGTGGGCGTTGAAACACCCCTTGGCCGGGGCCTCCAGCACACTGGCTGGCAGGATCTGGCCAAAGGCTACCACCACCCCGGCATCGAGCTTCAAAGCCTCAAAGGCTGCCACCTCCTCCGGGTCACGCATGGAGACCGGTGTGCGGACGGGCAGACCGTGCTCCAGGGCAAAGGCGTGGACGGGAGACGGCTTCAGGTCATGGCCGCGTCCCCGGGGGGCCGGGGGCTGGGAATAGACCATGGCGATCTCGTGACCGGCCTCCACCAGGGCGGCCAGGGTCGAGACGGCGAAATCGGGTGTTCCCAGGAAGGCGAGGCGCATGGCTGGGGTTTAGCCCCCGCAGGCGTCCAAGGAAACCTCAGACGCGGGTGAGCTTCTTGACCTTCTGGACAGCACGGTCGCGCTTCAGGCGGGACAGATAGTCGATGAAAAGCACCCCTTCGAGGTGGTCCATCTCGTGCTGGATGCAGACGGCATAGAGACCTTCCGCATCCTCTTCCACGGTCTCGCCATGATAGTTCAGATAACGCAGGCGGATACGGGCCGGACGTTCGATCTCGTCATAGATTTCCGGCACCGAGAGACAGCCCTCTTCGTAGGGGAGCCGGTCGTCGGAAGCCGAGAGGATCTCCGGATTGACGAAATACTGCGGGGCCTTGGGCTCTTCCGGACCGGAGATGTCCATGACGATGACCCGCTTGGGCACCCCGATCTGGACCGCGGCCAGGCCGATGCCGGGGGCGTCGTACATGGTCTCGAGCATGTCATCCATCAGGGCGCGCAGCTCGTCGTCCACAGTTTCGACGGGCTGGGAGACCTGTTTCAGCACAGGATGGGGAACAACAAGGATTTCGCGAAGGGCCATGATGGCTTGCAGGTAGGTCAGCGCCCCCCCAGCGTCAAGGCAGACGGGGCGGATCAGCCTCGATGGTCAGCTTGTTCAGGGCCCTAACGCCCGTTTCCACCGGGGGCAGTTCCGGCAGGTCGCGGCCCTCATGGTCCACCTTCAGGTCCTCGAAGCGACGGGCCTGGGTCATGACCTGGGTCTCCAGGGAGCCGACAAACTGGTTATAGCGCCCCACGGCCTGTTCCAGGGCCTTGCCCATGCCAGCGGCATGGCCGCCCATGACCGACAGGCGCTTGTAGAGCTCGCGGCCCAGCTGGGAGATCTGCTGGGCATTGGCCGCCTGCTCCTCCACCCGCCAGCCATAGACCACCGCCTTGCACAGGGCGAAGAGGGTAGTGGGGGTCACCACCAGGACACGGCGGTCCATGGCCTCGGTCATCAGGTCCGGATTGCGCTCCAGGGCGGCGGACAGGAAGCTGTCGCCGGGAATGAACATGGCCACGAAATCCGGCGAGGCCTCGAACTGATCCCAATAGGCCTTGGCCGACAGACCCTGCATGTGGGTGCGCACGCTCTGGGCATGGCGGACATAACAGGCCTCCCGCGCGGCCTCGTCTGTCGCCTCCTGGGCATCGAGGAAGGCATTCAGCGAGCACTTGGCGTCGATGACAAAGACCGCCCCGCCGGGCAGACGCACGGTCACGTCGGGCCGTCTGCGACCCTCCTCGGTGTCGGTGGAGGTCTGTTCGGTGAAGTCGTAATGGGCATTGAGCCCGGCGGCCTCCAGCACATTGCGCAGGGTCTGTTCCCCCCAACGG
>CAIYZB010000263.1 GCA_903930545.1 uncultured Alphaproteobacteria bacterium | reverse complement strand
GGGAGGTGGCCGGGGACTTCGCCGGGTCGATCACCTGTTACGAATCCGCCCTGGGCCTCCTGCCGGACCACGCCGAGATTGCCAATAATCTGGGACGCCTGGCCTTTCGACTGGGCCAGAGCGAGGTGGCGGAAAAGCTGTTCCGACATTTCTTGACCCGGTTTCCCAACCATCATGAGGGGGCCAATAATCTGGGCTGTGCCCTGCGGGATCAGGGTCGGTTCGATGAGGCTATAGAGGTTCTCAAGGCCTGCCTGACCGTGACCCCGCAATATCCCATGGTCTGGAACACCCTGGGCACGGTCCTGGCGGAACAGGGCGATGCGGCGACGGCCCAGATCTTCTTTGACCAGGCCCTGAACCTGCAGCCCGACTTCCCCAAGGCCCGCTACAACCGGGGCAATATGCACCTGGCCATGGGGGATCCAGCTGGGGCCTTCGAGGATTGCCAGGCCGCTCTCCAGGGCCAGCTGACGCCGGATGAGCGTCAGATGATGCTGCTGGCCCGTTCCACCATCCGCATCGCCCTCGGCCAGATCGGCGAGGGATGGGATGACTATGAGGCGCGCCTGCATCCCGATTTTGCCGACGTCACCCACTTCGTCATCGACCGGCCCCGCTGGGAACCCGGTTCGGATCTGACGGGCAAATCCCTGCTGGTGATTGGCGAGCAGGGCCTGGGAGACGAGATCCTGTTCGCCAATATCCTGGAGGACCTCCAGACGGCCCTTGGTGTCGCAGGAAAGCTGACCCTGGCCGTGGAAGCCCGGCTGGTTGGCCTGTTTCAGACCAGCTTCCCCAAGGCCCGTGTCATCGCCCATGCCACCTTCAAGGCGGACGGCCGGACCTTCCGCACCCTTCCGGGCCTGGATGAGTCGACCATCGATGTGTGGACCCCTCTGGCCTCCCCCCTGCGCAGCCTCCGCCGCAGCGTCGAGTCGTTCCCGGTCAGGGACCGTTACATGTCTGCCGACCCTGAGAGGGTCGCGCACTGGAAGTCCGTGCTGGAAACGGCACCGGCCGGCCGCAAGGTCGGTCTCCTGTGGAAGAGTGCGGTCACCAGTGGCGCGCGCCACCGGTTCTTTTCACCCTTTGACCAATGGGCCGAGATCCTGGCGACACCGGGGATCAGTTTCATCAACCTGCAGTATGGCGACTGTTCCGCCGAACTGGCCCATGCCCGAGACGTCCTCGGCGTGGAGATCTGGACCCCGCCCGGAATCGACCTGAAGAACGATCTGGAGGATGTGGCCGCCCTGTCCTGCGCCCTGGATCTGGTCCTCGGCTTTGCCAATGCGACCCTGAATATTGCCGCGGCCTGCGGGGCACCGGCCTGGTTGATCTCGACTCCCGGGGCCTGGCCGCGACTGGGGACCGATCGTTACCCTTGGTATCCGCAGGTGCGGACCTATGTGACCCCCCAGTTCGGGAGCTGGGACGAGGTCATGGGCCAGGTCGGCGCCGATCTGGCTCGCTTCTCCGACGACAGATGACCGACCCGACTTGGCCCGGAGCATTCATACAGCTTGAATGTCTCGCGGCTGGCTTTAGGTTGCAGGCAGGTTGAAACATTTGTTCGAGTGCGGGCACCGATCTGGTCCGCCCCTGGGGAGCCATTATGAGCCAGCGTTTTCAAGGCACTGACAATTACGTCGCCACTGAAGATCTGAAGGTCGCGGTCAATGCCGCCATTGCCCTGGAGCGCCCGCTCCTGATCAAGGGTGAACCAGGGACCGGCAAGACCGTCCTGGCCTATGAAGTGGCCGCCGCCCTCGGGGCCGAGCTGATCACCTGGCACGTCAAGTCCACCACCAAGGCCCATCAGGGCCTTTATGAATACGACGCCGTGACCCGCCTGCGCGACAGCCAGCTGGGCGACGAGCGCGTCAAGGACGTGAAGAACTACATCAAGAAGGGCAAGCTCTGGGAGGCCTTCACGGCCGACAAGCGCCCCGTCCTGCTGATCGACGAAATCGACAAGGCCGATATCGAATTCCCCAACGACCTCCTGCAGGAGCTCGATCGGATGGAATTCTATGTCTACGAGACCAATGAGACGATCAAGGCCGTGGTTCGCCCGGTGGTGATCATCACCTCGAACAATGAAAAGGAACTGCCGGACGCATTCCTGCGCCGCTGCTTCTTCCACTATATCCGCTTCCCGGAAGCCGAGACGATGAACGAGATCGTCGAAGTCCACTATCCCGGGATCAAGCAGAAGCTCGTCGCCGAGGCCCTGCGGATCTTCTACGACATGCGCAAGGTGCCGGGCCTGAAGAAGAAGCCCTCGACCTCCGAGCTCCTGGACTGGCTGAAGCTGCTGATGGTGGAAGACATCGACGGCGATGCCCTGAAGGAAAACGATCCCACCAAGCTGATCCCGCCCCTTCATGGTGCCCTGCTGAAGAACGAGCAGGACGTCCATCTGTTCGAACGTCTGGCCTTCCTGGCCCGCCGCGAAGGTGCAGGACGTCCCGGCCAGCAATAGGCCTTACGACGAATTCACTCGATTTTTGCGAGGGCTCCGGTCACCGTTCATTGGAACGGACCGGAGCCCTTTGCATATGAAATCCCTCGCCCTCGCCTGCAGCGTTTCCAGCCTCGCCTTCGCCCTGACCGCCTGCGCGCCCGGCGCGGCCCCTGAACAGCGCACCCGGCTCGACTGCCCCCAGACCGAGGGCAAGCTCACCCTCACCGGCACTGCAACGGACGGGAAGTCCTGCACCTATTCCGGTCCCAAAGGTGCGGAAGTGACCCTTAAGCTGATCCCGGTGGTGGGAACGGCTGATGCGACCCTCAAGGCGATACAGACCGAACTGATGGGCCCGCCTCCAGTCGCCACGGCGGAGGCCACGCCCCCAGCCGACGGCACCAAGCACATTGATACCAAGGTCAAGATCACCGTCGAAAAGTCGGAGGACGGCAAGGTCGTCGTCAACAAGACTGTCGAGGGCGAGAGCACCCACATCAACCTGCCCGGTGTGAAGATCGACGCCACCGAGGGCGGCGAGAAGGGCGACTCCGCCAAGGTCAGCCTGCCCGGCATCCACATCGATGCCAATGATGAGGGGGCCGAGATGAAGATCGGTGCCCTCAACATCAATGCCGAGAATGACGAGGTGAAGGTCTCGAGCCTCAAGGAAGTTCGCCTGCGTGGCGAGGCCCTGTCGCGGGAACGCCGCGGGATCCGGGGCATGTTCATGTATACCGGCAAGAACCTGCCCGGCGGCCTGAGGTTCGTGGGCTATGAGGCCTCGGGTCCAAAGACCGGTCCCCTGGCTGTCGCCATCGTCCGTTCAAAGGTCGACAGCGAAGACCAGGGCTCGGCCTATGACGATCTGAAGCAGCTGGTCCGGCGCAACGGCGGGGCCTGAGGCCTCACCCGACGGGCTGGACCTCCACGACCTTGTAGGTCAGGGGCCGGCCGTCCTCGTCGGTGACGGTGACATATTCTCCCACCGCAAAGCGGTGATCGCCGAGGCGGTAGAGAGGTTCATCCTCGACAGGGGCGCTATCGTCATAGTCGAAGAACCATTGCTTGCCCCGGTGATTGAGGCGGCCGTCCACTGCAGCCTCGTCCGGGCTGAACCGGCGGACCCCGCATTCGGCCTTCACCTTGGCAAAGGTGGTGGCATCGAGCTTGGCATCCGCCGTCAAGGGCGCCGTCAGGCTATAGCCACGGTGATCGTCCCCGCCCGCAAACTCGGTCCCTGGATTGCGGGCCAGGCGCATGACGATGCGGGACAGGGACATGGGAAACTCCTCGGAACTCAGTGAGACAGGAACAGGGTGGGTTGGTCGGCCGCCAGAAGGCTTCGGGTGGTGCCGCCAAAGATGAATTCCTGCAGACGCGGATGACCAAAGGCCCCGGCGACCAGGATCTCGGCCCCGGCCTTGCCGGCGGCATAGAGCAGGACGGGGGCGGCATCGCCAGTGTCGGGCAGGGTGTCGATCTCGCTCTCGATCCCGCGGGCTGCATAATAGGACTGAAGCCGGGTCGGATCGAAGGCCCGCGAGCTGGCCTTGGGGGCCGCCAGAATCACCACCTTGGACGCCTTTTCCAGAAGGGGCATGGCGAGGCGCGCGGCGCGGCTGGCCTCCTTGCCGCCATCCCAGGCCACGGCCACGGGACCGCCGACCTTGAAGTTTTCCCGGGCGATCAGGACCGGGCGCTGTTCGTCGGCCACCATCTGCTGGAAGGCCTCCGCCAGGGGACCGCGTCCTCGGGCCGGAGCATTGGTGAAGACAACCACGTCCGAGAGCCTGCTTTCCGCCGACAGTCCTGCCCAGACAGGGGTCTGGAGTGAGACGAAACGCGATTTGGCGTATGGGGTTGCCTCAAAGGCCGCCCGGGCGTGCTTTTCCCCGGCGGCGGCCGCTTCCTTCAGGGATTCCAGGGCGGATGTCTGGACCCCGCCAAGGAAGCCCTCCCCCATCCAGGGCATGACATCGGCCACATCGGCCGGCGTATAGACCCCGGTCAATTCCGCACCGAAGGGCTCTGCGAGTCGAACGCCAGCCGCGACGGCGGCCTTGTCGCCCTCACCGCCAGACAGCGGCGTCATGATTCTGGCCCAGCTCATGTGCATATCCCTTTTGCAAGCCAAGTCGGTGCGCCCGACCGCGTCAGAAGACATTGATCTTTCTCAAGCCTTAGGTCAGTTCACGTCCTCGACAGCGAAGGGTTTCCGTGTGGCCAGAGCGACAGCCAAGGGACGACAACAGCCTCCCAGGGCCTGGCAGCGCATGCTGTCCGGACGCCGCCTCGACCTGCTCGATCCCTCCCCGATGGATATCGAGATCGAGGACATCGCCCATGGTCTGGCGCGGGTAGCGCGCTGGAACGGCCAGACTCTTGGTGAGCATGCCTTTTCCGTGGCCCAGCACTCTGTGGTGGTGGAAGAGATCTGCGCCCATATCGATCCGACCCTGGACCCAAAATGGCGCCTGGCAGCCCTGCTGCACGATGCCTCTGAATATGTGATCGGGGACATGATCTCGCCGTTCAAGGCGGCCCTCGGCTATGACTATCGCTTGTTCGAGGACCGGCTGGAATCGGCCATCCACATCCGGTTCGGTCTGCCGGCCCGCACCCCGGTAGCGGTCAAGAAGCTCATCAAGGTCGCGGATCGGGCCTGCGCCTTCTTTGAGGCCACTCAGCTCGCGGGCTTTGGCCGTGACGAGGCCCTTGCCCTGTTTGACGCCCCGCCGGACGGCTATATCCTGCATATCGATCCCCTGCCGGCTGCCCTGGCCCAGGTGCGTTATGTGGAGCGGTTCCATCTCCTGTCGGAAGCGGCAGGCTTTGGGGCCAAGACACATGCCCACGATACGGAATGACCGGCCCGCCATGAGCATCATCGTCTGCGGCCTCTCCCATCTGCCCAAACTCATTGCCAGCCGGCGACCCTCCCATCTCGTCACCCTGCTGGACCCGGCCAGCATGATCGAGACCCCGCCAGGCCATGACCCGGCCCGTCATCTGAAGCTCGGGATCAACGACATCACAGGCCCTGCCCGGGGTCTGGTGCCCCCAGACGAAGCCTCGGTGAACCGGCTGCTGGACTTCGGCAGGACCTGGAACGGTGAGGCCCCGATGATCATCCATTGCTGGGCCGGGGTCAGTCGATCAACGGCCAGCGCCTTCATCCTGGCCTGCGAGCGCGACCCCGAGACGGACGAAACCCAATTGGCAGGCCAGATGCGAAAACTGGCCCCCCATGCCTATCCCAACCGTCGACTGGTGGCCCTGGCTGACCGTCTCATGGGACGTCAGGGGCGGATGATCGAGGCCGTCGAGGCCATGGGAGAAAACGACTTTCTGGTGGATAGTCGCCCCTTCGAGCTGCCGGTCCGCCACCCATGAGCGCTTCCCACGCCGTCGTCATCGGCCTGTCCGCTGTGGTGGTCGCCATCCAGGACAACGAGGCCGTAGTCCTTACAGTTCGCCCGAGAGACCAGCTGGCTGGCCTGCCCTTTGGTCCCTTTGATCCAGACGGACACCGGACCTTCGAGCTGGCGCTCCGGGCCTTTGTGAACGACCAGACCCGCTTTGACCTCGGCTATGTGGAACAGCTCTATACCTTCGGCGACAAGGGCCGTGACGCTCCCCTGGCCGATATGGGTTCCGGTGCCGCCCGGGTCATATCAGTGGGATATCTCGGTCTCACGCCCTCGGCCGTCGATACCCATGCGCCGGACACCGCCTGGGCCAGCTGCTGGCGTTTCTTTCCCTATGAAGACTGGCGCGAGGGGCGACCGGACGCCCTGTTGGCGATGGAACCGGCCCTGAGGGCGTGGGCTGTGACCCCTGACCAGCTGGCCAGAGCACGGCTTCTGTTTGCCATGGATGGCGCGACCTGGAACGAGGACCGGGTCCTGGAACGCTATGAGCTGCTCTATGAGGCTGGCCTGGCCCCGGAAGCGGCCCGGGACCGCGGGGAACCAGCCCTGCCCCCACCCCTCGCCCAGGCCCTGGGCGAGCCCATGATCTCGGATCACCGACGCATCCTCGCCACCGGGTTGTCGCGCCTGAGGGGTAAAATGAAGTATCGCCCGGTTGTCTTTGAACTCATGCCGGAAGCCTTCACCCTGTCAGCCCTGCAAAGGGCTGTGGAGGCGGTGGCCGGGGCCCCCATGCACAAGCAGAACTTCCGCCGAGCCCTGGAGCGGGCCGGACTGGTGGAGGGTCTGGGACGGGTGGATTCCGAGACCGGCGGCCGCCCCGCGGAACTCTTCCGCTTCCGCCGCGAGGTCCTGGGCACCCGGGCGCAGTCCGGCCTTAACTTACCTCTGTTACGCGACTGATTATCTTCAATAATTGCTCCCCCTAAGGGGGAGCTGTCAGCGAAGCTGACT
>CAIYZB010000262.1 GCA_903930545.1 uncultured Alphaproteobacteria bacterium | reverse complement strand
TGGGAATTGCCGTCAATCATCCGGTGGAGGGCATGACGGTGTCGGGTCTTCTGAAGCAGCTGGAGGTCCCCTGTTCGGAGGTTCCGCGCACCGAGCAGGTCCTGTTGGGCGGTCCGGTGGAGACCGAGCGAGGCTTTGTCCTGCACACAGGCGACTATCCCCCGGACGAGCACAGTCTGGTCATAGGTCCGGATCTGATCCTGTCCGGCACTCGCGATGCCCTGGCGACCCTGTCCAGTCCCGTCAGTCCCCCGCGACAGGCCCTTCTGGCCCTGGGCTATGCCGGATGGGGACCGGGCCAGCTGGAGCGGGAGATCCGGGACAATGTCTGGCTGACCGTGGATGGCGACGAAGATCTGATCTTTGCAGACCGGACCGAGATGAAATGGACCAGGGCCCTGTCTCGCCTGGGAATCGATCCCGGCTTTCTGGCCGCTGAGGCCGGACGGGCCTAGCCCCGGGCCTTCACCGGGGCGGCACCGTCCACATAGCTCTCATTGAGATAGACCTCGGCCTCCTGGGGCGACAGGGCCGGGGCATAGCCGAAGCCCTGGCCATAGTCGCAGCCCAGGGACAGGAGCTGGCGGGCCATGCCGGCGTTTTCCACGCCCTCGGCCACAACTTCCAGCGACAGATCCTGGCCCAGCTTGACCACTGAGGAAACGATCTTGGCCGAGCCTTCATTGGTGGCCATGGTGCGCACGAAATAGCGGTCGATCTTCAGGGTGTCGAAGGGCAACCGGGTCAGATAGCTGAGGGACGAGAAGCCGGTTCCGAAATCGTCCAGGGCCAGGGCCGCGCCGGCCTGACGCAGGTTGCGCAGGATGACTGCAGCCTTGTCCGGGTCGCGCATGACGTCGCCCTCGGTGACTTCCAGCTTCAGGGCTCCCGGGGGCAGGCCCGTCTCGCGGCGGATGCGCAGGACGTCGGCCACCAGGTCTGGACGGTCGATTTCCGGGGTAGAGAGATTGACCGCCACGGTCAGTTCCCCGGCCGCCCGGTGATCACGACGCCACAGGGTCAGCTGACGGGCAGCCTCGCCCATCATCAGGGCGCCGAGTTCGCACATCAGCCCCATCTCTTCGCACAGGGGCAGGAACTGGTCGGGGGTCAGAAGACCCCGGCGGGGGTGCTTCCAGCGCACCAGGGCCTCGAAGCCCGACAGGGCGCCGGTCGAGAGCCGGACAATGGGCTGATAATAGGGAACCAGCTCGCCACGCCCGAGCGCGCCCCGCAGATCGCTTTCCAGAGCTAGACGCGACAGGCCGTCGCTTTCCAGACCCCGGCCGTAGGCCGCAGCCCCGCCGCGACCATTGCTCTTGGCGCTCTCGACGGCCAGCTCGGCCCGGCGCAGCAGTTCCGCTGCCTCAGGCGCGTCCTCCCCGCCTGTGGCCTCCACGGCCCCGATGGACAGGGTGGGGTGAATGTCAAAGCCCGCGACCCGCAGGGGCTGTTCCAGGGCCCTGCGCAGGACCTCAGAGGCGCTGGGCTGGCTGACGGGGGCGAGGACCGCGAACTCGTCCTCACCGACCCGGGCGGCAATCACCCCCGGCGGAAAGGCTGCCGCAAGTCGCGAACCCAGGGCGGCCAGGACCAGATCTGCCCGCTCATGACCCAGGGCCTCGTTCAGACGGCGCAGACGATCGAGATCGGCCACCACCAGTTCATGAGTGCCCGGCGACTGCAGCCGCTCGCGGGTGCGGACCACAAAGCTCTTGCGGTCCAGAAGACCCGTCAGGTGATCGATGTCGGAGGCGGCGAAATTGATTTCAGGCGCGACGACACCAGCCGCCCGCATCCCGTCCTCCAGCCAGACCCCGCGCCAGATGCAGGTCAGGCCGCCGCGCATCCGCAGGCGAATGGAGATTTCACTGCCAGGTTCCTGGATCCGCAGGATGTCCTCGGCCAGGGCCCGATCCTGGGGCAGGGCCAGGGCGCGCATGGCAGCGGACGAACATTCAGGGACAAGGGGGCCGAGGCCCAGGGTCCGCGATCCTCCGGTTACCCGCAGCAAATCCCGCTCCGGATCCCACATCCAGAGGGCCACGTCAGCAGCACCCAACGCGGCGAGCGTTGTTGCAGCATCCCAGCTCCAGCGGTCGTTCGGCATCGCCTCGAGAACTCTGGCTTACGCGCCGGTCAGACCGACACTCCCAAATCCGGCCCCTCGAGACTCCTGAAGGGAGACACAAGTCCGAACAGGACATGATCTCGCCAATCGCCGTTAATTTTCAGATAAGCCTTGGCATATCCCTCCTCCTCGAACCCAGCCCTTTGCAGGAGAGTGCGGGAGGCCTGGTTCTGGGGAATGCAGGCCGCCTCCAGGCGATGCAGCCCCAGGGTCCGGAAGGAAAACAGGGTCAGGGTGCGCACGGCGGCCACCGTCAGGCCTTGGCGGGCAAAGGGCTGGCCGCACCAGTAGCCGACCGATCCCATCTGGGCGACGCCCCGGCGGATATTGGACAGGGTAATGCCCCCGGTCAGGGCCTCGTCCTTTTTTCGGAACACGAAAAAGGCGTAGGCCAGACCCAGTTCCCGGTCCCGGCCATAGGCCATGAGCCGACGGCGATAGGCCGCGCGCGACAGGTCATCGGCGGGCCAGGTGGGTTCCCAGGGCTGAAGAAAGTCTCGTGAGGCCGTCCGAAGGTCGCGCCAGGCGGCAAAGTCCGAGGCCCGGGGCGGACGCAGAATCACCCCCTCGCCCTCAAGGCGAAGACCGCTTTCCAGTGAGATCCAGTCGAGCAGGGCCATAACCCAGCATCACCCCGCTTTGGTCAGGCTTCAAGCCTCTCAGCCAAACAGCCCACGTCGGAAAGCCTCAGCCGCCTTGCCAGCAGCCTTGGGACCCAGGGCGCTGACTGCGCAGATCCCGGGGGCGAGAAGCTGACTACCCAGGCGCAGCAAGTCGGCTTCCTGAACGGCATCGATCCGGGCCCCCAGGGTCGCCGTGTCGAGCAATTCGCCGAACAGCAGGACCTGACCGGCGGCCTGTTCCGCCCGGGCGAGCGGGCTTTCACGGGCCATGAACATGGAGGCCTTGAGTTGGGCACGGGCCCTGGCCAGTTCGTCGGGCTCGACCCTCCGGGCCAGGGCCTGGACCTCGCCGGCTGCCACACGGGCCAGTTCGGCGGCATCGCCAGCCGCGCAGCCCGCAAAGATCCCCAGCACGCCAGTGTCGTCATAGGTTTCGGCATAGGCATCCACGGCATAGGCCAGGCCGCGCTTTTCCCGCGCCTCCTGGAAGAGCCGCGAGGCCATGCCTCCACCCAGGATCTCGGCAAAGATGCGCAGGGCGAAATAGTCGGGGTGCTTCACCCCGATGGCCGGAAGCAGAAAGACCAGATTGGCCTGTTCCAGACGCTTGGCCTCGATTCGCTCGCCCCCCGTGAAGGCCGCCGGTGCCGCGACCTCGGTGCCAGGGCCCTGGGCCGGGCCGAAGTCCCGTTCCGCCAGGGCCAGGACCTCGTCCTCGTTCACAGCCCCCGCTGCGGCGAAAACCAGCTGATCCGGGGCATAGAGCCGCGCGCGCCAGTCCGACAGGGTTTCGGTGGTGGCAGGCGCGATGGACTCATCGGTGCCGAGGATGGAGCGGCCAAGGGGCTGGCCCTCGAAGGCTGCGGCCTGGGCCATCTCGAAGACGATGTCGTCAGGCGTATCGGCCGCCTCGGCGATCTCCTGCCCCACCACCTGTTTCTCGCGCTTGAGGTCAGCAGGATCGATATGGGGGCGCAGGATCAGGTCGGACAGGACCGCCGATCCCAGGTCCAGGCCACCAGCCAGGGCGCGGATCTGGAAGCTGGTGCGCTCATAGCCCGTGGCGGCATTGATCTGGCCGCCCTCGGCCTCGATGGATTCGACGATCTCGCGGGAGGACCGGGTCCCGGCCCCCTTGAAGACCATGTGTTCAAGCAGGTGGGACCAGCCGGAACGGGCCTCGTCCTCGCTACGGGCCCCCCGCCCGGCCACGACGGACAGGGCCAGGGTCTCAAGACCGGGCATGGGGTCGCAGACAACCCGCACACCGTTGGCAAGGATATGGACCCGGGTCAGGTCACGGCTCCGCAAAAGCCCTGACATAGGCCTGGATGGCCTCGGCATCGGCGGGAAGGCGGTCGAATCGCTCGGGGCGATCCCACAGACCCTTGGCCGCGGCCGGCAGGGCAGGCGTCACGCCTGTGGCCGCGCTGACGGCTTCCGGGAACTTGGCCGCATGGGCGGTAGACAGGATGATGACCGGATCTGGCAGGCCGCGATTGCGCCGCCAGGCGGCAACCCCGACCGCTGTGTGAGGGTCGATCAGCTGCCCGGTCTCATTGAGGGTCCCCACCAGGGTGCGGGAGGTTTCGCTCTCGCTGATGCCAACCCCGACAAAGGTCTCGCGCATGGCCGCCAGGGCCGCCGGCGGAATGTCGATCACCCCCACATCGCCAAAGGCCTTGAAGGCCCGCGCCGTCTCGACCCCGTCACGCCGCACGCTCTCGAAATAGAGGCGCTCGAAATTCGAGGCCGACTGGATATCCATGGCCGGGGACTGGGTTGCTGCGACCCCGCCCCGGACATAGCGACCGTCCTGGAAGGCCCGGGCGAGGATGTCGTTGGCATTGGTGGCGATCACAATCTGGGAGATCGGCAGGCCCATGCGCTTGGCCATCCAGCCGGCAAAGCCGTCGCCGAAATTACCCGAGGGCACGGCAAAGGCGACCTTGCGATGGGGCGCGCCGATGGCGACGGCGGTCGTGAAATAATAGACGGCCTGGGCGACGATCCTGGCGAAATTGATGGAATTGACCGCCGACAGGCCGACAGCCTGTTTCAGGGCCTGGTCGGACAGGGAGGTCTTGAGGATGGCCTGACAGTCGTCAAACGTCCCGGCCACGGCCACACAGCGGACATTGGCCTCGATGGCCGTGGTCATGAAACGGCGCTGGACCTCGGAGATCCGGCCGTCGGGGAACATGGCGACGATCTTGGTATTGGATCGGCCCCTGAAGGCCTCCACTGCCGCACCGCCTGTATCCCCGGAGGTAGCGCACAGGATGGTCTGGGTGCGCCGCTCGCGGGCCAGGACAAAGTCAGACAACCGGGCCAGGAGCTGCATGGCCACGTCTTTGAAGGCCAGGCTGGGGCCGTGGTAGAGCTCGGCAATGAAGCCACCGGGCGCAATCTGGTGGACCGGGACCACAGAGGCGTCGGTGAAGCTGGCATAAGCTTCCGAGCACATCTCGGCCAGGACCTCGGCCGGGATCTCGTCCTCGACGAACTTGGCCAGGACCCGGGTGGCCACATGGTCGTAGGGCTTGCCCGCAAAATCGGCGATTTCGGCGTGGGTAAAGCTCGGCCAGGTCTCGGGCACATAGAGACCGCCGTCAGGGGCCAGACCCGCAAGGGTCGCATCGACAAAACCGACCGAGGGCGACTGCCCCCGCGTGGACACATACCGCATCAGGATTTCCGCCTACGCCAGAGGACGGCGACATAGACGCCGGCCAGGGCAGCGGCAAGTCCGAACCAGGTCAGGGCATATTCCAGATGGCGATTGGAGATCTCTGCCGGGAGGGGCGATGGCAGCAAGGCCGGGAAGTCCGGATTGGTCGGGGTCTCGGCCATCAGGAAGGTCGGGGCGGGCCGCTCGGCCTTCAGGGCCCTGCCCATGGCGGCGATGTCACGGGAATACCAGTGATTGGCCGCGAGGTCGTTGGGCGGGGTGACAAAGCTGGCGCGATCCCCGGCCCGCAGGACGCCGGTGACCAGGACCGAGGCAGCCTTTTCGTCAGACACGGGGGGACGGCCAGTTTCGGTGTCAGGGATGAAGCCGCGGTCCACCAGTATGCTGCCATAGGGTCCTGTCGTCAGCCGACAGGCAGAGATCAGCCGCACGCCAGCCACGCCGTCCCGGATGCCATAGAGTTCGAGATAGGGCGCATTGGCCAGGGCCGGACAGTTGGCGGTGACCCGGACATAGTCGCCGTCAGACCCCCCTGACAGGGCTGCCAGCACCGGGGCGATGGGCACCGGGGCCGCCGCCTGCAGGGCCTCAACCTTGGCCAGCAGGGACGTCTTCCAGGTGAGACGCTGGAGCTGCCAGGCTCCGAGAGCAATCAGGATGGCCAGGGCGATGAGGGTCGCGATGGTCAGGGCCAGGGGAAAACGCGGGCGGGCCTCAGTCGTCATGGCGGGCTTCAGAGGCCTGATTGGAAAACTGGGCGGCCAGCATCAGACCCTTGAAGGGACGCAACAGGCCAAGGGACAGGATCAGGGCCCCGGGGATCCAGATCAACAGATTGATCCAGATCGGCGGGTGAACCGTGAACTCGGTGAACAGGGCCCCGAAGGTAATGACGAAGCCCACGATGAGAATGATGAAGACCGCCGGGCCGTCGCCGGAATCGGCCTTTGCCAGGTCATAGCCGCAGGCGTCACACCGGGGGATTACCGTCAGGAAACCCTGGAACAGGGGACCTTCGCCGCAATTGGGGCACCGCGAGGCGGCACCAGCCAGATAGGGATTTGCCATGAGGCCGGGCCAGGTCCTTTGCCGGGTGAGGGACCCGGCTGATCGAGACGGCCCCGAAGGGCCAGGAGGCACGGCAGAAAAGACTGGGGCCGCATCTGGTTCAGATGCGGCCCCGGATCCGTTCTAGCCGGCAGCGCCGCCGAAGACGACGTAGACAAAGGCAAAGAGGAAGAGCCAGACCACGTCAACGAAGTGCCAGTACCAAGCCGCCGCTTCGAAGCCGAAGTGCTTTTCCTTGGTGAAGCCACCGCCCATGAGGCGGGCCAGGCAGACGATCAGGAAGATGGTCCCGATCAGGACGTGGAAGCCGTGGAAACCCGTTGCCATGAAGAAGGACGAGCCATAGAGGCCGGAATTGTCCGCACCCTCGCCGCCGAAGAAATACTTGTGCTCCAGGATGTGGGCATATTCCACGGCCTGGATCGAGGTGAAGAGGATGCCGAGCAGGACGGTCAGGATCAGACCGGTGCGGGCGGCCTTGCGATCGCCGATCTGCAGGGCGTGGTGGGCCCAGGTCACGGTGGTGCCGGACAGCAGCAGGGTCAGGGTATTGACCAGGGGCAGGTTCCAGGCCGCAACAGTTTCAATGCCCTTGGGGGGCCAGGTGGCCCAGGCCGCGCGAACTTCCTCGATGGCGGAATGGGTCCGCACCTCGTGGAACAGGGCCATTTCGAAGAACATCCAGAACCAGGCCACGAAGAACATCACTTCAGACGCGATGAACATGATCATGCCATAGCGCAGACCGATGGAGACCACCGGGGTGTGATCACCCTGGTTGGCTTCGCGGGTCACGTCCGCCCACCAGCAGGCCATGGTCAGCAGGACGCCAGCCAAGCCCAGATAGAAGATCCAGGGATTGCCCTTGTCGAGGCCAAAGAGGCCCTTCATCCAGATCACGCCACCCAGGGCCATGACCGTGGCGGCCGCTGAACCGACCAGCGGCCACGGGCTCGGATTCACCAGGTGGTAGTCGTGTTTGACTTCGCCGTGGGCCATGTGGTCCCGTCCCCTCTCAATTCGCCTTTCCGGAAGGCCCCTCTCAGGGCGCGACCGGAGTCGTTTCTCAGTCGCTATAGCCCTGCCTGAGGCCTGCCGCCAAGACCTGATGGGGCCTTGAGGGGTGTGGCATCAGCCGTTTGGGCCGGCTTGGCGGGATTAACCGCCTTGAAGAATGTGTAGGAGAGGGTGACTTCGCCCTTTCCCTTGGTGTCGATATCGTCGGCATATTTCGGATCGACGAAATAAACGACCGGAAATTCAACGGTCTTGCCCGGCTCGATCGTCTGATCCGAAAAGCAGAAGCATTCCAGTTTCTGGAAATAGGCCCCCGCGGTCTCAGGCACGACATTGTACATTGCCCGCCCGGTCACAGCCTCGGAACCGTGATTTGTAACCTTGAAATAGGCCAGGCCGGTTTCACCGATCCGCACGGACTGTGAGGTCTGCTCGGCGGTAAAGGTCCAGGGCAGGTCCCGGACATTGGCGTCGAAGCGGATGGTCAGGCGCCTGTCGAGGGTGGTCTCCGGTGCCTTTTCCGCACGCACGGTCGTGCCGTCAAAGCCCGTCAGCTGGCAGAAGGCCTTGTAGATCGGCACCGCAGCATAGGCGGCCCCAATCATGGCGACGAAAAAGCCAGCGCAGATCAGGCCCAGTCGCGCATTGCGACGCGCAATCCGGCTTGGGTCGTCAGGCGCTGGGGACATTGGCACCCAACCTGACGATGGTGACCACGAAGACAATGACCATGAAGGCCGCAAGCCCCAGGGCCAGGGCGATGTTTCGCCCGCGCTTCGCCTCAAAATGCGCCAGATATTCCTCACGGCTCAACCGCACGGTCTCGTCCGGGGCGAGAGCGGTTTCCTCAGCCAGATCAGGCTCGGTCACGGACTCAGTCATGTCAGGCCTCCTAAGCCAGGCAGTTTGAAAACACGTTCCGCCAGAAGGGTGGCGAACAGCAGGGTGAGATAGAGGATCGAAAAGGCGAAGAGATTACGGGCATCCCGCGAGGTGGCCTTGACGTCATAGAGACCGTCGTCATTGCGCTCGCCGACCTTGTCGCCGGCCTGACTGCGGAAGACCCGCCAGGCCAGGAGCAGGAAGACCAGCCCCCCGGCCGCTGCCACCACCAGATAGCTGACGCCACCCAGGCCGGTGAAGGCCGGCACGATGCAAAGGGGCACAAAGAGCAGGCTGTAGATCAGGATCTGACGACGGGTGGAGGCTGCGCCAGCCGTCACCGGCATCATGGGCACACCGGCCTTTTCGTAGTCCTCAGACGTATAGAGGGACAGGGCCCAGAAATGGGGCGGGGTCCACATGAAGATGATGGCGCACAGCAGCCAGGCATTGAAGGGCACAGTGCCCGTGGCAGCTGCCCAGCCGATCACGGGAGGTAGAGCCCCGGCCAGACCGCCAATGACGATGTTCTGCGGCGTCGAGCGCTTCAGCCACATCGTGTAGACCACGGCATAGAAGAGGATGGTGAAGGCCAGGAGGCCCGCGGCCAGCCAGTTCGTGGTCATGCCCAGCAGCATGATGGAGAACAGCGAGAGCACGACCCCCAGAGCCAGGGCATCGGCCCCCTGGACCCGGCCAGCGGCGACGGGCCGGGCGCGGGTGCGGCGCATCTTGGCGTCGATGTCGGCGTCGTACCACATGTTCAGGGCGCCGGAGGCCCCTGCCCCAACAGCAATGCACAGGATGGCCACAGCGGCGAGGACAGGATGGATGGACTGGCCAGAACAGACCAGGCCGGTAATCGCCGTAAAGACCACCAGGCTCATGACGCGAGGTTTCAGCAGCTGGACAAAGTCCTGCCACCGGGCGGGTGCGCGTTGAGCTGGAAGGGCTGGCGAGATCGCCATGAGGCATACTCTGAAAAACGAGAGGGGCGCAGGCGAAGCCCACGCCCCTCAGGATGGTCCGGGTCAGTATAGACCCTTAGTGCGCGTCCGGCTTGATCACCGGCAGTTCGTTGAACTGGTGGAAAGGCGGAGGAGAAGACAGGGTCCACTCCAGGGTCGTTGCACCTTCACCCCAGGGATTGGCCTCGGCCTTGCGGCGACGAATGGCGGCTTCCAGCAGAATGATGAGGAAGACCAGAACGCCGAAGGCCGTCACTTCATAACCCCAGGTCGAGACCTTGTTCCAGAGCGAGAAGGCATCCGGATAGTCGACATAACGGCGCGGCATGCCCTGGAGACCCAGGAAGTGCTGCGGGAAGAAGATCAGGTTCACACCCACGAAGGTGATCCAGAAGTGAGCGGCGGCGAGGACCTCGTTGTATTTCACGCCCCACATCTTCTCGAACCAGTAGTAGAAGCCCGCGAAGATCGCGAAGACGGCCCCAAGGCTCAGGACGTAGTGGAAGTGAGCCACGACATAATAGGTGTCATGCAGGCTGTAATCGATGCCGGCATTGGCCAGGACCACCCCGGTCACACCACCGACGGTGAACAGGAAGATGAAGCCCATGGCCCAGAGCATCGGGGCCTTGAAGTCGATGGAACCGCCCCACATCGTGGCGATCCAGGAGAAGATCTTCACCCCGGTTGGAACCGCGATGACCATGGTTGCTGCGACGAAATAGGCCCGCAGATTGATGGTCATGCCGACCGTATACATGTGGTGAGCCCACACGACGAAGCCGATGACGCCAATGGCGACCATGGCATAGGCCATGGCGAGATAGCCAAAGACCGGCTTGCGCGAGAAGGTCGAGACGATGTGGCTGATGATGCCGAAGCCGGGCAGGATCAGGATGTAGACTTCCGGGTGACCGAAGAACCAGAACAGGTGCTGATACATCACCGGGTCGCCACCGCCCGCCGGATCGAAGAAGTGCGTGCCGAAGTTCCGGTCGGTGAGCAGCATGGTGATCGCGCCAGCCAGGACGGGCAGGGAGAGCAGCAGCAGGAACACCGTCACCAGAACGGATCACACGAAGAGCGGCATGCGGTGCAGGGTCATGCCCGGCGCACGCATGTTGAAGATGGTGGTGATGAAGTTGATCGAACCCAGGATCGAGCTGGCACCGGCAAGGTGGACCGACAGGATGGCGCAGTCCATGGCCGGGCCGGTGTGGCCCGAGGTGGACAGGGGCGGATAGAGCGTCCATCCGCCGCCGAAACCCTTGCCCGGGCCGCCATCGACGAAGAGCGAGACCACCAGCAGCACCCAGGCCGCAACCAGCAGCCAGAAGGAGATGTTGTTCATCCGCGGGAAGGCCATGTCCGGCGCGCCGATCATGATCGGAACGAACCAGTTGCCGAACCCGCCGATCATGGCGGGCATGACCATGAAGAAGATCATGATCAGGGCGTGGGCGGTGACGACGGCATTATAGCCGTGCTTTGAGGCCTCGATGACCCCCAGCTGGTCCAGCAGGGACCCCTGGGTAAAGACCTGGATACCTGGCTCGGCCAGTTCCCAGCGGATCAGGCCCGAAAGGGCACCACCGACGATCCCGGCCATGATGGCAAACAGGATGTAGAGGGTGCCGATGTCCTTGTGGTTCGTCGAAAGGAACCAGCGAGTGAAGAAGCCCGGCATGTGGCTTTCTTCGTCGTGATGATCGTGTGCGGCTGCAGTGGCCATCTTACGCTTTTTCCCGGATCAGGTCTTGGCAGGCGTCGCGGCAGGCGCGACGGGCGTGGTGGAGGCCGCAGCCGGAGCCGCTGCCGGAGCAGCAACAGCAGGCGCAGCCGGGGCGGCCTCAGGCGTCGGGGCCGGCGCGGGGGCAACAGCCACCGCAGCGGAGCCGCCCTTGGAGGCGACCCAGGCGTCAAAGGCTTCCTGGCTCACAACCTTGACCTCGATGGGCATGAACGCGTGGTCCACACCGCAGAGTTCGCGGCAGTTGCCGTAATAGGTGCCTTCCTTCTCGACCTTGAACCAGGTCTCGTTGACCCGGCCCGGGACGGCATCGCTGATGATGCCGAAGGAGGGGACCGCAAAGGCGTGAATGACGTCAGCCCCGGTCACCAGAACCCGGACCACCTTGCCCACAGGAACCACCAGGGGCTCCGTCGCCGCCAGACGATAGGGGACATTCTTGGCCTTGGCCTCGTCCTCGGGAAGGACGTTGGAGATGTATTCCGCCACCTTCTGGTCCGGATACTCATAACCCCAATACCACTGATAGCCCGTAGCCTTCACCGTCAGGTCCGGCTTGGGCATGTCGTTATAGGCAAACAGCAGCTTGAAGGAGAAAAGGGAGATAAAGACCAGGATCAGAACGGGAGCCAAGGTCCAGATCACTTCGATCGGGGTGTTGTGGCTCCACTTTGCCGGGATCGGGTTCGAGCGCTTGTTGTAGCGAACGACACACCAGATCAGCAGGGCCAGCACAAAAAAGCTGATGACCGTGATGATCGGCAACAGGATCAGATTGTGGAAGACCTCGGCCTCATGCCGCAGGGGGGTAACCCCGGGCTGAAGGTCGATGGCGCCCGGCGTGGGCTGACCTACCAGATCGGCTGCGAGGGCTGACGCGCCCCACAGTGCCGACGTCGCGCCCGCGACGGCCGCTGCCGTCAACGCCCGCATACCTTGAAACCTCGACTTCATGTCCCCTCGGTCTGCTTGGCCGGCCGGCCCGGGCGAATACATTTCACCAAAACCGGCAGGAATCACGTGCCAAGCCTGACCACGCGGTCAAAAGCCCAGCCTATCGCCGGGTGCATACGCCCTCGCATCCAGCTTGCCAAGGCGGTTCGCGGCCGGATCGTCACCTATCTGTCAGGTGTTGCTATCTCTTGGGTCACAAGGCCCCAAAGCGTGAATTGACCTGACCTTGCGGCATGGATCAGGGGTGACGTTTCGCCCCCCAGCCCCTATCTGTCGGAAGACACAGCTCAGGCAGGCTTACATGAACGCCCTTACCCCGACCCCCTCCATCCTCGACGCTGCCGGGGTCTCACCGGAAAAGGCCCGCCAGATCCTCGGCGAAGCCCTGATCGGGGCGGATGACGGGGAGATTTTCGCTGAAAAGAGCGAGAGCGAGAGCTTCATGTTCGATGACGGCCGCCTGAAATCAGCGGCCTATGATTCTTCAGAAGGCTTTGGCCTCCGGGTCGTCGCCGGCGACACCGCGGGCTATGCCCACTCCAGCGAGATTTCAGAGGCCTCCATCCGGCGGGCAGCGAGTTCGGCAGCCCTGGCCAAGCGGGGCTATTCCGGAACCGCCGCCGATGAACCCCGGCCGACCAATCTGCGCCACTATGAGGATGAAAATCCGACGGCCTCCCCGGCCTTTTCGGACAAGGTCGCCCTGCTTCAGGAAATCGATGCCTGGTGCCGCGCCCGCGACCCCAGGGTGGTCCAGGTCATGGCCAGCCTCAGCGGCGAACGCCGGACCGTGGAGATCCTGCGGGCCGATGGCCGCCTGATCCGCGATGTCCGGCCCCTCTGCCGGGTCAATGTGCAGATCACCGTGGAAAAGGATGGGCGTCGCGAGACCGGCTTTGCCGGGGCTGGCGGGCGCGCCGGCTTTGATGCCTGGATCAGTCCGGAACGCTGGCAGGAACAGTCGGAGGAAGCCCTGCGCCAGGCCTTGGTCAATCTGGACGCAATCTCCTGCCCCGCCGGCGAGATGGATGTGGTCCTGGGCGCCGGCTGGAACGGGGTCCTCCTGCATGAAGCCGTGGGCCACGGCCTGGAGGGCGACTTCAACCGCAAGGGTACCTCGGCCTTTTCCGGACGGATCGGCGAGCGGGTTGCCGCCCCCGGGGTCACGGTCTTTGACGACGGGGCCCTCACCGGCCGCCGCGGCTCTCTCACGGTGGATGACGAGGGAACGCCGACCGAACGCACCGTTCTGATCGAGGACGGCATCCTGGTGGGCTATATGCATGACCGCATGAGTGCGCGCCTGATGGGCCTGTCGGCGACCGGCAATGGCCGACGCCAGTCCTATGCCCACATGCCCATGCCGCGCATGACCAATACCGGCATGCTCAACGGCAATTCAAATCGCGCCGAAATGATTGCCTCGACGAAGAAGGGCCTTTACTGCGCCAACTTCGGCGGCGGCCAGGTGGACATCACCAATGGCAAGTTCGTCTTCCAGTGCACTGAGGCCTATCTCATCGAGGACGGCAAGGTGACCTCGCCGGTCAAGGGCGCGACCCTGATCGGGGACGGCCCCTCGGCCCTGACCCGGGTCACCATGATCGGGGATGATTTCGATTTCGACCCCGGGGTCGGGGTCTGCGGCAAATCTGGCCAGAGCGTCCCGGTGGGGGTGGGTCAGCCGTCGCTGAAGATTACCGGCCTGACGGTCGGCGGAACCAGCGTCTGATCTCCCAAGGGATCGGTCGCTCAATTTTGTTGCCGTGCCTGATTTGGCATCCGGAGCCTGAACCTGATGCTTGTCGCCCTGGCCCTGGCCGCCGCCCTCCAGTCCGAACCGGCCTCGGCCCTGCCCGTTGCACCGGCCGAGGCAACCACCGGGGTCACCAGCTTCCCGGCGGTGTTCTTTGCGCCGCTCCAGCCCACCACAGCCCTCGACATGCTGGAGCGTCTGCCGGGCCTGGCCCTGGACAAGGGGTCGAGCCAGCGCGGCTTTGAGGGTGGCGGCGGCAATGTCCTGGTGGATGGCCTTCGCCCCACCAGCAAGACCGACACCCTGGAAGAGATCCTGCGGCGCATTCCCGCCGGCCAGGTTCTGCGCATCGACCTGATCCGGGGTGGCGCGCCGGGTATCGACATGCAGGGCAAGTCGGTGATCGCCAATGTCATCCGCTCCCAGACCGGGGGCCTGCAGACCATGGTCTCGGCCGGCGCAAACCGAATTTCGGCTGACCGCTGGGCGCAGTTCTTCCGTCTGGAGTCCAATGGCACGATCGGCAAGAAGGCCTGGGAGGTCTCGGCCCGTTTCGGGGGCTGGTCCGAGGATGACGGCGATGATGGTCCCCATGTCCGCACCGGGCCGACGGGTAACCTGATCAGCCGCTCGCAGATCGTTTCCCAGACCCCGAACCTGAATGGCAGCCTCACGGCGGCCTATCAGCAACCCCTGATGGGGGGGACCTTCCGGATCAATGGCAGGGTCTTCAACGAAAAGAAGAAGACCCAGGAGGACGACCTCTTTTCATTTCCGGTGGCAGCCCTGACCCAGACCGATGGTCTGGCCACCGGCCGAGACTATGAGCTGGGCGGCCGCTATACCCGTCCCATCGCCGAGGCCACGACCCTGGAACTGGTGGGGATCCGCCAGACCTCGGACAAGACCTCCGACTTCCTGACCCGGGCACCCACCAGCACGGATCGCTTCACCCTCGGGCGGAAGACCGAAGAGACCATCGGCCAGGCGGTGATCAAGCGCGACCTGGGTCGCGGCATGTCTGCCGAGGTCGGGGTGGAAGGCGCCCTGAACCGTCTGGAGAGTCAGACCCGCCTTGTTCGCAATCTGATCCCGGTGACCCTGCCCGCCGCCAATGTGGTGGTGGAGGAGACCCGCACCGAAGCCTTTGCCAAGTCCAGCTGGCGGCCCAGCGATCGCCTGTCCCTGGACGGTGGTTTGAGGTTCGAGACCTCGGACCTCAGCTCGTCCGGCGACCTGAACCTGTCCAAATCCCTCAGCTATTTCAAACCCCGGATCGGTGCCAGCTGGGCGGCGAGCCCAACCACCGAGTTCCGCGTCCGTTTCGAGCGGGTTGTGGGCCAGCTGAAGTTCGATGACTTCGTGGCTGAGTCCGCCGTCAATACAGGTGCCGTGACCGCCGGAAACCCCGCCATCACCCCGGAACAGGCCTGGGTCGCCGAAGCCGCCATCGAACAGCGCTTCTGGAAGGACGGGGTGATCACGGCGACTGTTCGCCATTCGGCCCTGTCAGATGTTATCGACCGCGCTCCGGTCTTCACGACCTCCGGTTCCTTCGATGCCCCGGCCAATATCGGCGAGGGCAAGAAGGACGAACTGATCGTCTCCCTTTCCCTGCCCCTGGACCGGTTGGGACTGGAACGGGCCCAGATCAAGGGCCAGGGCACCTATCGCAAGTCAGAGGTCACTGACCCGACCCTGGGGACCCTGCGGGAAATCTCCAACCTGCCGCCGGTGGAGTGGGATGCCACCTTCAGCCAGGCCCTGCCCGCCTGGAACTCCAGCTGGGGCATCGAGGCCAAGAGCGGCGCGCGCAACAGCTCATACCGGTTCAACGAGGTCTTCACGACCAAGCAGAACACCTATGTGAAGGCCTTCTACGAATGGCGGGCCAGCCCCGATCTGAGCTGGCGCATCGAGGTCCAGAACATGACCCAGGGCGGCATGCGCAGCACCCGCACCGCCTATGCCGGGTCGCGCAAGACGACGGGGATCGCTTTTGTGGATGACCGGGACCTGGCCTTTGGCCGCACGGTCTTTGTGCGCTTCCGAAAGACCCTGGGCGGCTAACCTGTCGGGAATTTAATCCAGATTACAGTCAATTCACTGGTCTGACTGAAGGCGGAAGCGCACTGCACTCCTCGATACGGGGAGATTGAGAATGATTCACATACTGGGACTGATGGCTGCCCTTGCCGCCCCCCAGGGCGAGGCTCAGGCGCTCCCCAACTCCACCACGGTTTCCGCAGACAAGGCGGTGACCAGCTATGAGCCAGCCTATTTCCGCTCGGCCAATCCTTCCAATGCCATGGACATGCTGGAGCGGATCCCCGGCTTTTCCCTCGATACCGGGTCTGAAGTCCGCGGCTATGAGGGGGCCGCAGGCAATGTCCTGATCGACGGCCATCGCCCGGCCACCAAGACCGATGACCTGGAAGAGATCCTCCGCAGGATCCCGGTCTCCCGCATCGCCCGCATCGATGTCATTCGCGGTGGGGCACCCGGCATCGACATGCAGGGCAAGTCTGTCCTGGCCAATGTCATCAAGACCCCCGGCACTGGCCTCCAGGGCCTGGTCGCGGTTGCGGGCAATTTCGTCCATGACGGGCGCAAGAAGCCGTCCATGCGCATGGAGCTGTCCGGGGGCACCGGCGACCAGACCTGGGAGACCTCTGCCCGCTATGGCTTCGGGGTGGATGACGGGTCCGGCGATGGCCCAGGGATCGTCATCAGCCCGTCGGGAGCGGTGATCCAGCGCTCGGACATCCAGAGCGAGGGCGATGGCGGGGAATACAATCTCACCGCCGCCTTCTCCCGTCCCCTGGCCGGGGGCAAGCTGAAGCTCAATGCCAAGGCCAATGGCGACAAGTTCAAGTTCGAGGAAGACCAGACCACCCGTCTTCCCAGCCTGGTGGTGGAAACCACAGACGACACCTACGAGACCACGGGCCATGAAGGCGGGGCCAACTACACCCGCAAACTGGGTCCCCGCACCAGCCTGGAGCTGGTGGGCCTTCACAGCAGCCAGAACCAGACCATCGTCTCGCGTTACCGCGCACCGGGTGAGGACCAGGCCTTTGGCCTGGACCGGGACTCCTCGGAGACCATTGGCCGCGGGGTGATCAAGTTCAAACCCCTTGAGAGCCTGTCCCTGGAGGCCGGGACCGAGACCGCCATCAACCGCCTGGAAAGCCAGACGCGGCTGAGCGCCAACGGCAGTGTCATCCGCCTGCCTGCGGCCAATGTGGAAATCGAGGAAAGGCGCGCCGAGGCCTTCGTCCGCTCCACCTGGAAGGTCAATCCGGCCTGGACCCTGGAGGGCGGCCTGAACTTCGAGACCTCCCGTGTGACCTCAAGCGGCGATGTGGTGCTGGAAAAGTCCCTCAGCTTTGCCAAGCCCCGGGTGTCGGCCACCTGGGATGTCGGGCCCACCACCCAGCTGCGGGCCCGGGTGGAGCGCGAGGTCGGCCAGCTGGACTTCGACAACTTCGTCGCTTCCTCGTCCCTGAATACGGGGGTGGTGAGCGCCGGCAATCCCGCCCTCAGCCCCGACCAGACCCTGATCGGGGAACTGACCCTGGAACAGAGGTTCTGGGACAAGGGCTCTGTGGTCATCACCGCCAGCCATGCCCGTCTGACGGATGTCGTGGACCGTGCCCCGATCTTTGTGGCCGCCACCCCCACCAGCCCGGCCCGGGTCTTTGATGCCCCCAGTAATATCGGCGACGGCACCCATGACCGACTGAGCGTGAACCTGACCCTGCCCCTTGATCGCCTGGGGGTGCCGGCCGCCCAGCTGAAGACCAATGCCACCTGGCACTGGACCGAGGTGATCGATCCCACGACTCACGAGGCCCGGGAAATCTCCGGCCAGCGACCCCTGGACTGGGATGCCACCTTTACCCAGGACCTCCCCGGCATGAGGACCAGCTGGGGCCTGGAGGTCTATGGCGGCTGGCGCAAGACCTCTTACAAGTCCAACGAGATCGAGACCTACAAGCTCAAGACCTTCGTCAAACCCTTCCTGGAATGGAAGCCCACCTCGGACATCTCGGTCCGGTTCGAACTGCCCAATGTGACGGAGCGGGGCTTCCGCAATACCCGCCAGGTCTTTACCGGTCCGCGCGGCCCGGGGGTTGTCGCCACCACCTATGACCGGGACCTGCAGTTCGGGCGGATGTACTATGTGCGCCTGAGGCGGACCTTCGGGGGCTGATCAGCCCTTGGAGTTGTCTCGCTCATCGAACTTGGCGATGCTGCCGAGGAGGTAGCCGACAGTCGCTCCAAAGGTGGCTGCGACGGCCTCCCCCTCCAGCAAACCCATGATTGCCAGCAGAAGGGTGCCGGGGATTATGGTGGATATGGCCACGAACTGGATCGCGCGGACCCCGATACCCTTAGAACTGAAAACACGGGAGCCAAGAACCACAAGCATTCCAAGTGGTATGGAAGCCGCCAGAATGAGGGAGATCAGGTCTGTCGT
>CAIYZB010000261.1 GCA_903930545.1 uncultured Alphaproteobacteria bacterium | reverse complement strand
GGGGGAGCTGTCCCGAAGGGACTGAGGGGGCCCTAGGCCGCCCTCACCGAGCTCAGGAAGTCCTGCACCACCTGGTTCAGACGGTCCGCTTGCTGGCCAAGTTCCTGGGAGGCCGAGACCACCTGCTGCGAAGCTGCACCGGTCTGGTTGGCCCCGTAGAGCACGCCGGAGATGTTGCGCGACACGTCCTGAGCGCCGCTGGCGGCCTCATTGGTGTTGCGGGCGATCTCGCGGGTGGCGGCAGACTGTTCCTCGACGGCGGCATTGATGGCCACGGAGGAGGCATTCATCTCGTCGATGATCCGCTGGATGTCGGCGATGGCCGTGACGGATTCGTGGGTGATCTGCTGGATGCCGGCAATCTGGGAGGCGACGTCCTCGGTGGCCTTGGAAGTCTGGGTGGCCAGCGCCTTGACCTCGGAGGCCACGACCGCAAAGCCGCGACCGGCTTCACCGGCCCGGGCGCTTTCGATGGTGGCATTCAGGGCCAGCAGATTGGTCTGACCGGCGATGTCGGAGATCATATTGACCACCTCACCGATCTTCTCGGCGGCCTTGGCCATCTGGCCGATGGTTTCATTGATGGACTGGGCCCGGGCCACGGCCTGACCGGCAATGGTGGTCGAGCGGCTCAGCTGGTGGGCGATTTCGGAGATCGACTTGCCCATCTCGTCAGCGGAGGCTGCGACAATGGCGACATTGGCCGTGGCCTCCTCGGCGGCCGCGGCCACCGTGGTGGACTGATCGCTGGTCTGGCTGGCCGTTGTCGCCATGGCGCGGGCGGTTTCTTCCAGCTCGGCGGCCCGGGCGGCAACCACGGCGACGACGCTGGAGACGCTGGCCTCGAAGCGGTCAGCCAGGTCCAGGGCTGCACGGCGCTTGGCCTCTTCGGCGGCGCGTTCGTTCTGGGTCGCATCCTGTTCCAGGCGTTGCTTCTGGATGGCAGCCTCCTTGAAGGACTCCACCGCAGCCGCGATCCGGCCGGTTTCATTGGTGTCAGCCCGGTGAGGAACCTGGACACCCAGGTCGCCCCTTTGCAGGCGCTCCATGGTTCCCACCAGGTCCGTGATGCGGCCGCTCATGCCCCGGGCAATCAGGGCTGCAAGGACACCGGAGGCGGCGAGGAAGGCCGCGACCAGGCCCAGGTTCAGCCAGAGCCGGCCCATGAAGCCCTTGACCCGGGCCTCGAGCAGGCGGGTGAGTTCGCTATTGGAGGCGGTCCAGGTCTGGTCGATCTGGGACAGCACGGCCTTCTCGTCAGCTTCGAGGGAGACCGGGCCGGTCCCGCTGTCGATCTGGGCCTGTGCAGCATTGGCCAGATTGCCAACCGCAAGGCTCAGAGCCTCGGAGCGGGCCTTGAGGGCTGCGCTGGTCGTGCCATCGGCATTGGCCTTCATCCCGGCCGAGAGGGAGGCCTGGGCCACGGCGGCGGTGTTGCGAAGCTGGCCGAGGGCCGCGGCCGTCATGGCGATGCGCTGGCGTTCCGGACCCTGGAAGGCCGCAGCCGCATTGAGGTCCACAGCCGCCTGGGCCAGGCCAGGCAGGCGCAGGGTCACAGCGTCCATGACGTAGAAGCTGTCCAGATCGGGATCGAGGGTCAGGTTGGAGCCGTCGGCCACGGCACTGATCAGGGCGGCAGAGGCTGCCACGCGTTCGGTGGAGGTGGAGGCTGCGGCGAGGGCGGCTGAGGCCTCACCAGACCTGAAGACGGCGTCGTCCTCGGCGGCAACGGCGGCGATGGCGGCATTGACCTGGGCGGACGGAGCCTCGCCCCGCGCCGCAGAACTCAGGCCCGGCCAGACCTTTTCAAGATAGGCTGCACCCCTGAGCTCGTGCTCTGCAAAGGAAATGTCCTTCCAGCTCTGCTGCACGAAAAGCCACATCAGCAGAAGGATGGGGACGAGAAAGAGGCCGGCGAGAACCCCAAGCCGGGCCTCGATGCTGAGGCGCGCATGCACAAACTTCATCTCGCATATCCCTTGAACGGCCAGATGGCGGAATTCTGAGACTTCGAGTGAAACTGTTCGTCTTAAGAATAGGTTTAGGTCTTACTTGCGGTGCAGATGTTGGCGGAGCGATTACATTGAGATCAATTCTGCACGGAAAATGCGCTTAGACTGCCAAAAAAACAGACAAACCCTTGTTCCGCAAAGAGACGATCTGCTGCGAAAATTCCCAGTCTCGGGACAACTTACCAACCGTTAACCATAATGGGTTTTGGTGGGGCTCTGGAATTCAGCCTGGGGGTCAAGGTGAACGCAATTCTCAAGTCAGCATCTGGTGGTCGTGGCATCGAACGCTTTGTCATGCTGGCGATCGGGAGCCTGGCTGCCGCCGTCGCCCTCTGTGCCATCATTACCGTCGGAGTCGCGCTCAACCAGTCTGCGGCCATGAAGCGGGAAATGCAGGCTCAGGACCAGATCCGTGATGATCTGCTCATCCTGGTGGCATTGGGCAAGGACGTCGAACTCGACATCGTTCAGGTCCAGCAATACCTGCAGGACGTGTCTGCGACCCGTGCCACCGGCGGGCTCGACGGTGGCTGGGATGAGGCCGCAAGCTCTGCAGCCGATTTCAATCGCGACGTTGCCAAGGCTCGCGAGATTGCGGTGCGCCTCAAGGCTGCCGAGGTCGTAGCGGCCCTGGACGGGGCAGCGGCTGAGTTTCCATCCTACTACAAGACCGGCCAGACCATGGCCCGTGCCTATGTCGCTGGCGGGCCAGCGGCTGGCAATCCGATGATGCCGGGTTTTGACGCCGCGGCCGAGGGTCTGGGCAAGAAGGTCCAGGCTATCGCCGGGTCCCTCGCCGACACCCAGCAGAAGTTTGAGGCCCGGGTCGCGAAGGACCACAAGGCCTTTGAAGCCCGCCAGCTGCTGGTGATGATCGTGGCCTTCATTGCAGCCAGTGTCGCCATCGGCGGCGGCGTCACAGTTCTGGTCATGATCCGCAACCGCGTCCTGTCCCCTCTGAACGGGCTCGCTAACTATATGGGCCGGCTCACCGAGGGCGATTACAGTCGCGAGGTTCCTGCCTATGCCCACCGCGACGAACTGGGGGACATGGTTACGGCCGTGGCGCACTTCCGGGCCGCGGGCCTCGAACAGCGCCGCATCCAGGCCGATCGGGAGGCAGACCGGGCCAATGCCGACCAGAGGTCCATCCGCCTGAGAGAAATCACAGGAGCCTTTTCCGGCACCCTGGAGCGGGTCATTGCCGGACTCACCACCTCTTCCGGCGACCTGCATCAGGCCGCCGTCTCCCTGGACAGCAATGCCAGCAGTGCAGCCATTCAGGCAGGACAGGCCGATGAGGCCGCCCGCTTCGCCTCCTCCAATGTCCAGGAAATCGCCATCGCCACCACCCAGCTGCGCAGCGCCGTGGAGGAAATCTCCCGGCGGGTAGCAGAGTCCGCCCAGATCTCCGCCGAGGCCGAGGCCATCGGGTCGCAGACAGAACGGGTCGTCGAACGCCTGTCCGATGCCGCCCAGCAGGTTGAGGATGTCACCACCCTGATCAGTGAGGTCGCCTCCCAGACCAACCTCCTGGCGCTGAATGCCACCATCGAGGCGGCGCGGGCGGGTCAGGCAGGACAGGGCTTTGCGGTTGTGGCCGCTGAGGTCAAGCAACTTGCAACCCAGACCTCCCAGGCCACGGAAACCATCTCCCGTCGCGTGGCCGAGATCCAGGAGGTCAGCCGCACGACCGCCAATGGCGTGCGCTCTGTCACCCAGGTCATCTCCCAGGTACGCGAGATCTGTGCGGCCCTCGCCTCGGCGGTGGAGGAACAGTACGCCACGACCCGCGACATTTCCGAGCGGGCGACCGGTGCCGCACGGGGTGCCGATGATGCAGCGGCCGGTGTGGGAATCATGGCGGATTCCACCGCCCAGGCCGGGGCCTCCAGCCGTCGCCTGCTCGAGACCTCCAATCAGGTCAATGAGGCGACCCGCATTCTGAGCGCTGAAGCCGAGACCTTTTTCCGGGACCTGGCGGCCGCCTGACCGGCGGCTTGGCCCGCCGGGCAAATTGTCGCACCTCGGTGGTCTGCGGCTGCAAATTCAGCAAACAGCAAGACCATGGCCGGCTTCTGACTGAAACCGCCGGAGTGCGTCCGTGAACGTAGAGCAGCAGTCGATCGATCGTGTGGTCCACTGGCGCTACCAGGGACTACCGATCCGCATCGTGCAGGATGTGATCGTTCTGGTCCTGGCCTGGATCCTGGACCCATCCTGGATCGTCATCTGCTGGTTTCTGACCTGTGTCGGCCTGCAGCTCTTCGATGCCGGACTGTTCCGTGGCCTGTCACGGGATATGCAGAATCTGAGACTGAGGCGGGTTGCCCTGATCGCCAAGGGATTCTCGACCGCCGCATTTGCCCTCTCGGGTCTTCTGATCGTGATGCACCCGTCCCCGGTCAGTCTGGCAGGCGGCATGCTGGTGGTCTGTGCCAGTACCCTGAACAATACCCTGATGACCCGCGGATGGCCGGCCGCTACGGCGGCGTCCGTCGGCAGCTCATCCCTGATCATGGTCATGGTCACACCCTTTGCCGCCCTGGTGGCTGGCTATCCCATCGATCTGGTCAGTGGTCTGGCGCTGGAAACCGGGGTGGTGATCTATGTGATTTTTCTCTGGACCCTGGCCAATACCCTGACCCGGGAGCACACCGCCCTCCACGAGGCCCATGCCCGCTCGACCCTGCTGTTCGAGCGCAGCCCCCTGGCCCAGATCTCTTTCAACGGCACCGGCATGTATGAGCGCATCCGCAGCTATGCCGAGGCCGGAGAGCCCCGGCTGGGTGATCGGCTGCTGGTCGCCCTTGGGGACGTGCGCGAGGCCGTCAGGGTCATGTTCTTCATGGGGGCCAACCATGCGGCAGAAGACCTGTTCGGGGTCGACAAGTTCTATGGGGCCCTGGACCCAAGCCAGCTGGATGCGGACTTCCTGAAGGGCTTCTGCCGCAGTCTGAACGAGGTTGGTCCAGATGGCCTGTTTGCCCCCTTCGACAGCCACATCATCCGCCGCGACGGTCGGGTGATCGAGGTTCGGGTCCATGTCCGCACCGTGCCCGATGGCGACAATCCCTGGCACAACTGTATCGCCACCTTTGTTGACGTCACCGAAACCCTCAAGGCAGCCCGGGCCCAGGAGGCCGCTGTCCTTGCCGCAGAGGCTGCCAATCAGGCCAAGAGTCAGTTCCTCGCCACCATGAGCCACGAGATCCGTACACCCCTCAATGGCGTGCTCGGAATGGTCCAGGCGATGAACAATGACGACCTGTCCCACGAACAGCGCCAGAGACTTCAGGTCATAGGTCAGTCCGGCGGGACCCTGCTGATGATCCTCAACGACATCCTGGACCTGTCCAAGATCGAGGCCGGCAAACTGGATCTCGAGGACGGGGTTTTCGATCTGGCCGAGCTGGTGAATGCCGCGCGCATGACCCTCGGGGCCAGTGCCGAGGCCAAGGGTCTGAGGTTGGACATCGATATCCCCGACGCCTTGCTGGGCAGCTATCGGGGCGACCCGGTGAGGGTGCGCCAGATCCTCTACAACCTGATCTCCAACGCCATAAAGTTCACCCGCAAGGGCGGGGTCACAATCAGGGTCCGGGCGATCGCGGATCGGCTGAGCTTCGAGGTCGAGGACACAGGGATCGGTATTGATGCCGAGCAGATCGAGAGGCTGTTCGAAAAATTCAGTCAGGTGGACTCCTCGACCACACGTCAGTTCGGCGGCACAGGCCTGGGGCTTGCCATCTGTCGGGAGCTGTGCCGGGCCATGGGCGGTGACGTCCGGGCCGCCAGTGTTGTTGGCCAGGGCAGCTGCTTCACGGTGGAGCTTCCCATGACCCGTGTCGAGGTTTCCGAGGCCGCTGCAGGCGCTGGGCCGACATCCGCCACTGATCCCGCGCCGGAAGGCCTCAAGGTGCTGGCGGCGGAGGACAATGCGGTCAACCAGCTGGTCCTGAGAACCCTGCTGAGCCAGGCCGGGATCGAACCGGTCATGGTGGTCAATGGCGAGGATGCGGTGGCTGCCTGGGAGCGAGAGGAGTGGGATCTCATCCTCATGGACGTCCAGATGCCGGTGATGGACGGCACCACGGCCACCCGCATCATTCGCGCCCGCGAGCTTGAATCTGGCCGGGCCAGGACCCCGATCATTGCGCTGACGGCCAATGCCATGACCCATCAGGCCCAGGACTATGCCAGTGCCGGCATGACCGGGATCGTGGCCAAACCCATCAAGGTCGAACTGCTGTTCGAGGCCATGTCAGCCGCCCTGACCTGAGGCCCGTATGGGCGATCCTGCGACCAAATGACGCGGAACCTACGGAATTTATTAACCTTATTCCAAGCCGATCAGGCCAATCCCAAGCGGAAGGCTCACCGCGCCTGGTGAACGCCATCCTCTTGCGGACCCGCCATGCTCGCTCGCCTCTCCCTTGCCTCGAAACTCATGCTGGCCGCCGGAGCGGTCATCAGCTTCCTGCTTCTGACGGCTTCGGTCCTTGTCGTGATCAATGCCGGAGGGGTCGTCCGGCGGCTTTCGGACAGCAATGCCGATGCCCTTGCGAGTCAGGCCTCCAGCGAGGTGGCCGCCGAGATCGGGCGGGTGGAAAGTGCCGGTCGCGCCATGGCCCTGGCGATTGGTTCGGCCCATGAGGCTGGCTTGCGAGACAGGTCCACGTTCCTGGCTCTTATCCGTCCCCAGGCCACAGTTCAGGATACGGTGCTTGGCTCGTGGTTCATGGAGGTTCCCGGTGCCTTTGACCCCGCAGGCAGCGCCTATGCCGGCAATGCAGCGAGCGGTTCGGACGCCGCAGGCAGGTTCACGCCCTACTATGTCCAGGAAGGCGGGAAGGTCATCCTCCAGCCCATGGATGCGGGCGATGAATATGAGCAGCCCTACTACACAGTGGCGGTAAAAACCGGCAAGCCGGCCATGGTCGAGCCCTATGCGGAAACCGTGGCCGGCAAGACTGTGCTGATGACCTCGGCCGTCTTCCCCGTCTATTCCAATGGTCGCCTGATTGGCGTGGCCGGCCTGGACATGGCCCTTGACGGTCTGTCCCAGACCCTGTCCTCCATCCGTCCCTTCGGTGACGGCAATGTCATGCTGCTGTCGCCCCAGGCCGCCTGGGTATCTCACCCTGATGCCTCACAGCGAATGAAGATCTTTGGTGATCGCGATGCCGAAGCCGTCAAGGCGGCCGTGGCAGCTGGCCAGGTCCTGCGCCAGCCACACCTGAAACTGAAGTCTGGTCAGGTGGAACGCCTGATCATTCCCGCACCGCTGAAGGGTCTCAACAGCACCTGGGCGGTTGTGATGGATGTCCCCTCCCGCCATATCACAGGCCCGGCCCGCAGCCTGGCCATCGCCCTGGCGATTGGGGGGCTGATCATCATGGGTCTGGTCCTGGCCGCCCTTTCGGTGGCAACCCGGACCTTTGTCGCCCAGCCCCTGGGTCTGGTGACCCAGGCCATCAAGTCCATTTCCGCTGGCCAGTATGATCGACCCGTCTCCGGAACCGGTTCCGCCGACGAGATCGGCACCATAGCCCGGGCCCTCGACCAGTTCCGACACGACCTGGCCGAGAACCGTGCCCTGCGTGCAGGTCAGGAGGCCGCCGAACTAGCGGCCGACCAGCAACGCCGCCAGGTCGAGCATGAGCGGATGGTCAATGCCGAAAAGCAGGAGACCGTCGTCAATGCCCTGGCGACGGCTCTCGGCCGCCTCGCTGGCGGTGATCTCACCGGTCAGGTCCGCGAGGCCTTCCCGCCGGAATATGAGGCCCTGAAGCGGGACTACAACACCGCCCTGACCAAGCTCAGCAATGCCATGTCGATCATCAGCGGCAACAGCCGCAGCATGCGCTCCGGCGCAGGCGAGATCAGCCAGGCCGCTGACGACCTTGCCCGCCGCACCGAGCAGCAGGCCGCCAGCCTGGAAGAAACCGCCGCAGCCCTGGAAGAGATCACCGCGACGGTCAAACGTACTGCCGACAGCGCCCGTCAGGCCCGCGAACTCGTGACCCGGGCTCGCCACGGGGCCGAGGAAAGCGGGGAAGTCGTGCGCAACGCCGTCACCGCCATGGGGGCCATCGAGGCCTCCTCGGTCCAGATCGGCCAGATCATCGGCGTCATCGACGAGATCGCCTTCCAGACCAATCTGCTTGCCCTCAATGCCGGGGTCGAGGCGGCGCGGGCTGGGGAGAGCGGCAAGGGCTTTGCGGTCGTCGCTTCTGAGGTCCGCGCCCTGGCCCAGAGGTCCGCCGAGGCGGCCAAGGAGATCAAGGGCCTCATCAATGCCTCAGCCCAGCAGGTCCGCTCCGGCGTTGATCTGGTGGGGGCCACCGGGGTCGCCCTCGACCGCATCATGACCGACGTCAGCGAGATCAACACCCTGGTGGGCGAGATCGCTGCCTCTGCCCATGAACAGGCCACCGGCCTGCAGGAGGTCAACATCGCCGTCAACCAGATGGACCAGGTGACCCAGCAGAACGCCGCAATGGTGGAGGAGTCCACCGCGGCCAGTCATGGCCTGGCCGGGGAGGCCAATGCCCTGTCACGGCTTATCGACCAGTTCCGGACCGACGATACCGGCATGGAGACGGCGGCCTAGGGGAAACCTCAGCCCGCGGCCGGGAAGCCCAGACTTCCCGGTCCAGGGGCGGTTCCACACTCCCGACAGACCGTGCGGGGGCGGAATTCCTGCCCGCATCCCCTGTGGATCAGCTTGACCGGCGAATGGTACCGGTCAGGCAGCCAGGCATCCGCCCAGGCCTGTATCTCGACGATGATGCCATAGAGGTCCAGACCCGCCGCGGTGAGGCGGTAACCCCCCTGGGGGGTGTCCCCCTGCTTTGCCAGGACCCCGGCGGCAACCAATCGCTCCAACCGATCCGACAGGATGTTGGCAGCAATGCCGGTCAGGGCTCGGAAGTCTCCAAACCGGCGGATGCGGAAAAAGGCACAGAGCAGGATCTCAATGCCCCATTTGTCGCCGAAGATGGCCAGGCTGGTGCGATAGGCATTCAGGCCCGGGCTCTGGCTGTCCACCTCCAGGGTGGTTCGCCGGTGGCTGGTCTTCTTGTCCGGCATGCGGCGGAGCTGACCGGGGCTGGTCTTCAGGTCGATATCCCGGGCACTCACCTCATCTCCGCAACTCCGGCAGGTCAGTCGGGGGACCAGGGGCGACCCACAGCTCAGATGTCGGAGACTGGGGGCGTTGCCCTGGCCGGTTTCCCACCGGGCCATCTGCAGGATCACGTCCTGTAACTGCTCGCCCATATTGGTCAGGCGGTACTCGTGCCTCAGGGGCCGGATCGAATAGGGAATGCGCAGCAGTATCCCCGAGGCTTCCAGGGTCCTGAGACGATCTGTCAGCAGGCGGGTCGCCATGCCGGTGCTGCGCGCCAGATCATTGAATCTACGGGCACCCTGCAGGGCCGACAGCACGATGGCGAGAGACCAGCGATCACATATGGCATCGGCCGCCTGGCGCGATGCGACCAGTACGGCATTGATGGCCAGGACATCTGCGGGGGGCAGGCCGGATCGGGTCATGGGACCATGGTGGGTTTGTCGGGTCGGTTATGCCCAGCCCTTATAGCACCTCGTGGATCCTGTAGATGGGGCCGGTTGCAGTTTGCTGTCCCAGCCCTATGGCGAGAGTGTCATTAAGCCACTGATACTTGGGTGCACCGGTCTCAAATTTCACGATCGTCCGGATCCTGTACTCGTCTTCGCCAAGCATCTCGCCACGCATGAACCGGGTCATGGGCTCTGCCTCGGCCTTGAAGAGGCCCTGATAGGTGCAATAAATCAAGGCATCGTCGTCTGTTTTCAGGGTGATGCGGACGTCGATCGCCATGGCACCGTCGGGGCGATAGATGACCCAGTCGGCCCCGCCGGGCAGGACACTTCCAGCGAGCCGGTTCCCCGAAAACTGGCCACCTGTAATCGGGGCGATCCGTCGGCGGCCCTGGGCCATGGCCCCGATTCCGAGGGTGGCGGCAAAGTCGACCGCCAGGGTCAGGGTCATGAGGTGACGACTATCGAGGGTAGAATGCACTGAAGTCATTTGGAAAATCCCTGAATGGAGTCGTGGAACGACAATCGGCCCCTACCAGCGAGGGGCCAGTTTTCGATTGCATAGTGATAGTCTGTATGAAACCCATTTGATCCTGAGGCAACCATGCGGACCGGTGGTCCGACTGCGGGAGGCGGGTATGGCAACGAGAACCGTGATTCAGGGGCGTCCTGGCCCCTCGGTGCAAGAGGTTCTGGCAGGGGACGTCAACCCGGCGCCGGCAGTCATGTTGGCGGAGTCCCCGGCGGAGCACCTGGGGCACGGTGATGTCAGCATTCAGCGCTATTTCTCCAAGGCCTGGCATGACCGGGAGGTCGAGAAGGTCTGGCGCAAGACCTGGCAGCTGGCCTGCCGTCTGGAGGAGATCCCGGAGGTCGGCGACCATGTGGTCTACGAGATCGTCCACGACTCCCTGATCGTGGTCCGCTCCGGCCCCGACGAGGTCCGGGCCTATATCAATTCCTGTCTGCACCGCGGCACCCAGCTGCGGACCGAGGCCGGCAGTGTCAAACAGTTCCGTTGCCCCTTCCACGGCTTTACATGGGACCTGGCTGGCAAGCTTATCCACGTTCCCGGCGAATGGGATTTTCCCAATCTCGACCGCAAGGATTTCTGCCTGCCGGAAGCCAAGGTCGGTCTGTGGGGTGGCTTCGTCTTCGTCAATTTTGACCCGGCCTGCGAGCCCCTCGAGACCTATCTCGAAATTCTGCCGGAGCACTTCAAGGCCTTTGCCCTGGAGGATCGCTACAAGGCCGCCCATGTCGCCAAGATCATGCCCTGCAACTGGAAGCTGGCCATGGAAGCCTTCATCGAAAGCTACCATGTTCCTTTCGCCCACCCTCAGGTGCTCGGCTATTACGGCGACGAGAACACCCAGTATGACGTCTGGCCAGGCGTGCGACACGTCAACCGGATGATCAGCGTCCAGGGCGTGCCCAGCCCAAGCCAGGCGGACCTCGATCCCGAGGTGACGATCCGGCACATCCGACGTGACGTGCCCTTCTATTCCGGGGCCCCCATTGTTGCAGATGAGGAGGGCACGGCCCGGGCCAAGCTGGCCCAGAGGGCGCGGGAAAAGATCGGCCGGGCTTCAGGGCGTGATCTTTCCGCCCTGTCGGACTCAGAATCCCTCGACCTGATCGAATATCTCCTGTTCCCGAACATGGTGCCCTGGGGCGGTCAGGCCCTGCCCATCACCTACCGGTTCCGGCCCCTGGGGGACGATCCGGAAAAGTGCATCATGGAAATCATGCTGCTGTTTTCCAAGCGCCCGGACGGCAGTCACCCGGCACCGGCGGCCATGACCTGGCTGGGCCTGGAAGAGCCCTGGTCCATGGCGGCCGAGCTGGGTTCCGCGGCCATGGTGGCAGATCAGGACACGGAGAACCTCAAGCGCATCCAGAAGGGGCTGCGGACCTCAAGGAAGCCCGGGGTCACCCTGGCCCGCTATCAGGAGAGCCGCATCCGCCACTTCCACGAGACCCTCGACGCCTATATGGCCGCCGAGGGCTGAGGCGTCCTATTTCGTGGCGTGCTTGAGGTAGGCGATCAGGGCCTTGCGCTTGGCGGCATCCGGTATGCCGATGAATACCATCCGGGTGCCCTTTACCTTCAGGCGCGGGTTGGCGATCCAGGAATCGAGGGTGGCGTCATTCCAGACCAGGCCAGAGGCCTTGAGTTGGGGCGAATACTTGAAGCCCGCATGGCTGCCAGCCTTGGCCCCTATGACCCCATGGAGGTTGGGTCCCACGCCATTGGGCTGACCAGCCTTGAGGGTGTGGCATGTCTTGCACTGCAGGAAGAGCTTCTCGCCTACCTCGTTTTCGGAGGCCAGGGCGGGGGTTGAGGCCAGGATGGCCAGTGTCAGTGCGGTCGCGAAAAGCTTGGACATGGACGTCTCCGATCAGGGCCACACCCCTCTCGCCGATCGGGGATCTTTGCAAGCCTGAGCTCCCATAATGGCCGTCAATTCTGGGGCCTTGATGCGGATCAAGGCACCGGCCGCTGGGGACAGTTTCCGGTCGTGCCCTAGCCGAGCCTGCTCAGCACGGCGGCATGGTCAAGGTCAGACGATGCGGACTGATCTGCCAGATCCTGGATCAGGTCCGGGCAATGTCCGGCAGGGTCTGAGGCGAGACGATCCAGAAGTCTTTTCAGGGCCGCCGTCCCGGCTTCCTCGCCCGTCGTCGAGGGGGCGGCTTTCGCGCCGAGCCGTTTGAAGACAAAGCCCCTGGCGACTGCGATCAGGGCCAGACCCAGGTCCCAGCCAGGTTCATCGAGGTCAAAGCCTTCCAGCAGGTCTGACTGTCCCTTCAGGTCATCGACCAGCTCGGGTGGCAGCCGCATGACCATCTCCCCAAAGGACTGAAGGCCTGTCAGCCAGTCGGCCGGGCCAAGACCATCCAGGGCGTCCATGCCGGATTCCTTGCCCAGGATCAGGGCTCTGCCCGGCTGGGCCTCCTGAATCAGGGTCAGCAGCTTGCCCGATGAAAGTCTGTTGGCCAGCTGTCGTGCGGCTCGAGGGGCGGGCATCAGGGCGGGGCGGTAATAGATCCCGTCATATTGCTGAACCACCCCCGTCACGTCGTCATAATAGGCCGGTTCCAGGGAGATCCGGCTAAAGCCGAACTCATCGACAATGCGGCGATCCAGGGTGAAAAGGTCGGGCGCGCCTTCGTAGCATTCCACCATGGACAGCTCGACCAGCAGCAGCCTGACGGTACTCAGCCACGGGCGATAGCCCTCCAGAACCTGATCCTCGAAGCCCTGAACATCGATCTTCAGAGCCTCTATACCCGCCATGAGGTGGCCCTTGAGCAGATCCCCGGACCGGCTCGCAAACACCCGCTCCTTGCGAACCTGGGCCGTGGTCGGCTCGGCCTTGATGTGGTTGGCATGGACCGGACGCAGGGAGGAGCTGACGCTGTTTTCGGAGATATTGAGATCCACAAAGCCGCGAACGGCCCCCGTCGCCTGACGGGGAAGGGCACACCAGAGGTCGTCCTTCCGCGTTGCCTCCAACAGGGCTTCGTGGGCCTTGGCCTGGGGTTCGACCGACAGGATTTCCCCGCCATAGCCCATCCCCCTCAAGGTCTCGCAGAACTGGCCGCTATTGGCCCCGATGTCCAGGACACGACGAATGTCCATCCGCCCCAGGTGGTAGGAGAATATGGTCTCCGGCCTGCGGGAGGCCTGGAAGGCGGCGTTGAATCCTGCGCGGCCCTGCTGACGGAGCTGCTCGACAAACCGGCGGTTGGCCTGATGCCGGCTTCCGATCTTTGCCAGTCTGATTGTCCGGACGAGATTGAGACCCAGCCTCTGATCATATTCCCGCACCAGCCCGGTGACCGAGGTCGGTGCCAGGATGACCACGTCATTTATGATCCACTGCCGATGGTTCGGGCCGATCGCGGCAAGGGCCTGGGTCAGGTCCAGGATGTCGGGCCAGTGATCTCGGGCTGCGCCTTTGGGAGTAGCGGTCAGGAAGAACCGGGCATCGTCGATGACCAGAACGGACTGGTTATTGAGGGGCCCGATCCGGGTCAGCTCATCCAGCACGGGACAAGGGCCCGGTGGGGCAGACCCGGCGGAATCTATCCAGTGGGAGTCCAGCCAGTAGAGAACTGAGGCCTTGGACTGGTCTGGGGAGGGTGCCTGGCCCAGAGGTGCGACCCATTGAAAGCCTGATGCCGCCGCCGCTGCAGATGGGGCGCCCGGCGCCAGGGATTCCACCAGCCCCTCAAGGCCGAGGGCGCGCCTCAAATGGCTGACGAGGGCCGGGTCGAGGGATTTATGCAGGGCACCCATGGGCCCTGCCTAGCCCAGATCGGGTTGCCAAGCCCATATGAAAACGGCCCGGGGGAGGTGCCCCGGGCCGCTCCCGATCTGTCAGTGATGAACCGGGATCAGGAGAACTGGTTCATGGTGTTGTGAGCGCCGCCGGCCTTCAGGGCCGCTTCACCGGCGAAGTATTCCTTGTGATCGTCACCGATGTCCGAGCCGGACATGTTCTGGTGCTTCACGCAGGCGATACCCTGGCGGATTTCCTGACGCTGGACGTTGAGCACATAGCCCAGCATGCCCTGGGTGCCGAAGTATTCCTTGGCCAGGTTGTCCGTGGACAGGGCGGCCGTGTGATAGGTCGGCAGGGTGATCAGGTGGTGGAAGATGCCGGCGCGCTTGGCACCATCGGCCTGGAAGGTGCGGATCTTTTCGTCCGCCTCGATGGCCAGTTCCGTGCCGTCATAGTCCACGCTCATCAGGCCCGCGCGGTCATAGGCCGAGACGTCCTTGCCGGCCGCCTTGTAGAGGTCGAAGACCTGCTGGCGGAAGTTCAGGGTCCAGTTGAAGGACGGCGAGTTGTTATAGACCAGCTTGGCATTGGGGATGACCTCGCGGACGCGGTCCATCATGCCGGCGATCTGCTCGACGTGGGGCTTTTCGGTCTCGATCCAGAGCAGGTCGGCATCGTTCTGCAGGGAGGTGATGCTGTCGAGAACGCAGCGATCCTCGCCCGTGCCTTCGCGGAACTGGAACAGGTTGGAGGGCAGACGCTTCGGACGCAGCAGCTTGCCGTTGCGGTTCAGGATCACGTCGCCGTTCAGACCGTTCAGGTCGGTGATTTCTTCGCAGTCGAGGAAGCTGTTGTATTGGTCCCCCAGATCGCCAGGGGTGTGGCTGACGGCGATCTGCTTGGTCAGGCCGGCGCCGAGGGAGTCGGTGCGGGTGACGATGACGCCATCTTCAACGCCCAGCTCGAGGAAGGCGTAGCGGCAGGCGCGGACCTTGGCGAGGAAGTCCTCGTGCGGCACGGTGACCTTGCCGTCCTGGTGGCCGCACTGCTTTTCGTCGGAGACCTGGTTCTCGATCTGCAGGGCGCAGGCACCGGCCTCGATCATCTTCTTGGCCAGCAGATAGGTGGCTTCGGCATTGCCGAAACCGGCATCGATGTCGGCGATCACCGGCACGACGTGGGTCTGGTAGTTGTCGACGGCGTCCAGCAGGGCCTTTTCCTTGGCCTTGTCACCGGCGGCGCGGGCGGCGTCGATGTCGCGGAACATGCCGCCCAGCTCACGGGCATCGGCCTGGCGCAGGAAGGTATAGAGCTCGTTGATCAGGGCCGGGACCGAGGTCTTTTCGTGCATGGACTGGTCGGGCAGGGGGCCGAATTCCGAACGCAGGGCGGCGACCATCCAGCCGGACAGATAGAGGTAGCGGCGGTCGGTATTGCCGAAATGCTTCTTGATGGAGATCAGCTTCTGCTGGCCGATGAAGCCGTGCCAGCAACCCAGGGACTGGGTGTACTGCGAGGAGTCGGCGTCATAGGCGGCCATGTCGCGGCGCATGATGGCGGCCGTGTAGCGGGCAATGTCCAGGCCGGTCTGGAAGCGGTTCTGCAGACGCATGCGCGCCACCGACTCCCCGTTGATGGCAGCCCAGGTGCCGCCCTTGGTGCTGACCAGCTGGTCGATCTGATTGATGTGGTCTTGATAGGACATGGCCCAGTTCCTTGCAGGCAGGGGAGATTTGGCCGCTGCCTACAGGCCCCTCCGGCGAATGTGGAGTCTCGCCGGGGTCTAGATGTCAAACTTTACAGAAATGGCGTGTAATGTTGTAAGGCTTCCACAGTTTGTGGAGCTCAAGGGTCATGGCCACCGAACGCCGCCTCTATGTGGGGCCCAGTCTGAGGCGCCTGAGGCGTGACCAGGGCCTGACCCAGGCGGACATGGCCGCCGACCTTGAGGTCTCTGCCTCCTATATCGCCCTGCTGGAGCGCAATCATCGCCCGCTCAGCGCTGAAATGCTTCTGCGCCTGGCACAGACCTACAAGCTGGACATGTCCACCCTGGCAGGATCGGCCGGCGGCGAGGACTCTGCCCGCCTTGAGGCGGTGCTCAAGGACCCGATGTTTGCCGACATCGACCTGCCCTCCCTGGAAACCGCTGACGTCACCACCAATTTCCCCGGGATCACCGAGGCTCTACTGCGACTCTATACCGCCTATCGCGAGGAGCAGCTGGCCCTCGCAGACCAGGATGCCGAGGCCCGTGCCGAGGCCGGACAAGACAGTCCTGACCCGGTGGCCGAGTCCCGCCGGTTCCTGGCCGCCCGGCGCAACTGCTTCCCCAGCCTGGACGAAGCCGCCGAGCGTCTGGCCCAGGCCGTGGCCGAGCAGGACAGTCTGGTTGGCTATCTGAAGGTGCGCCACAAGCTGAAGGTCCGACGCCTGCCCACCAGTGTCATGGTGGGTTCCACCCGCCGCCTTGACCGCCACAGGGGGGAGATCCTGCTCGACGACGGGCTGGATACAGCCAGCCAGGTGTTCCAGCTGGCCCTGCAACTGGCCTATCTGGAAATGCGCGGCGACATCGATGCCGTCTGCGAGGGCGGCAGCTTTGCCACGGAAAGCGGCGAACGCCTGACCCGCCGGGCGCTGGCGAGCTATGCCGCCGCCGCCATCCTCATGCCCTATACCGCCTTTGCCCGGGCCGTTGAGACCCGTCGCTATGATGTCGAGGCCCTGGCCCGGCAGTTCGGCACCAGTTTCGAACAGACCGCCCACCGCCTGACCACCCTTCAGAAGCCGGGACAGGAGCGGGTGCCCTTCTTCTTCATTCGGGTCGATCCGGCGGGCAATGTCTCCAAGCGCCTGGACGGGGCGGGCTTTCCTTTTGCCCGACACGGCGGGGGCTGCCCGCTGTGGTCGGTCCACCAGGCCTTTTCCACCCCGCGCCAGATCGTCACCCAGTGGCTGGAACTGCCCGACGGCCAGAAGTTCTTCTCCATCGCCCGCACCGTCACCGCCGGGGGCGGGGGCTTTGGGGCCCAAAGGGTGGAGCGGGCCATAGCGCTTGGCTGTACGGCTGAACATGCCGCCCGCCTCATCTATACCCAGGGCCAGCCGGCGCAGGCGGCCACTCCCATCGGGGTGACCTGCCGCCTCTGCCACCGCACGGAATGCATGGCGCGCTCGGCACCGCCCATGGGCCGCCAGATCCTCTCCGACGATATCCGCCGTACCAGTGCGCCCTTCGGATTTTCCGACAGCTGAGATGTGACGCTGCAGGAACAACCCTGGGGCCAGAGACGTCAGATTGCCGATAGGGGCTTCAAACGCGGGCACTTCCGTGCAGTAAAGCCCCCGTGAAACCGGGCGAGCTGTTCCAGGCTGAGTCCGGGAGTGGTTTTTCGACAGCCGGATACGCCCATGGACATCTCCCCCAACCTTACCGTCGACAGCCTGCTTCAGGCCTTTGTCGAAGACGAACTCCTGCCCGGGACCGGGGTGTCCACGGCCCGCTTCTGGTCCAGCCTCGAGACCCTGCTGGCGGATTTCATGCCGCGAAATCAAGCCCTTCTGGCCCGCCGCGATGAGCTCCAGTCCCAGATCGACGCCTGGTGGAAGGCGCGCAAGGGCCAGTCGGTCTCCATTGCCGAACAGACCGCCTTCCTGACCGAAATCGGCTATCTCCTGCCTGAACCGGGTCCCTTCCAGATCGACACGACCAATGTGGATCCGGAAATTGCGAAGATCGCCGGACCCCAGCTGGTGGTGCCGGTCTCCAATGGCCGTTACGCCCTGAATGCCGCCAATGCCCGTTGGGGCAGCCTCTATGATGCCCTCTATGGCACCGATGCCCTGGCTCCGCCGACGGGGACCAAGGGCTATGACCCCGCCCGGGGCGGTCTGGTCATTGCCTATGCCCGCGCCCTGCTGGACCGCGTGGCCCCCCTTGCAGACGGCAGCCATGTCGATGCCACCCGCTATGCCATTTCCGACAATGCCCTCGTGGTCCATCTCGGCGATGCCAAGGGGTCAGTCCTGGCCAATCGCGACCAGCTGGTGGGCTGGCGCGGCGAGGCCTCTGCCCCGTCTGCCGTCCTGCTGCAGCACAACGGCCTGCACCTGGAAATCCAGATCGACCACAGCCACAATATCGGCAAGGACGATCCGGCCGGGGTTGCCGATGTCCTGATGGAGGCGGCCCTGACCGCCATCCAGGACTGCGAGGACTCTGTCGCCGCGGTGGATGCCGAGGACAAGACCAATGTCTATCGCAACTGGCTCGGCCTGATGAAGGGCGACCTGGCGGCCAGCTTCCAGAAGGGCGGTCGCCTCGAGACCCGCTATCTGGAAAAGGACCGCGCCTATGTCTCGGCCAGGGACGGCGAGGTCACCCTGCGGGGCCGCAGCCTGATGCTGGTGCGCAATGTCGGCCACCACATGATGACCGACATGGTCCGCTATCAGGGCGCACCAGTCTTCGAGACCGTGGTCGATGCCCTGGTCACGGTGACCGCCGCCCTGCACGACCTGAAGTTCGACCGTCTGAACAGCCCGGCTGGCTCGGTCTATGTCGTGAAGCCCAAGATGCACGGACCCCACGAGGTCGCCCTGGCGGTCAGCCTGTTCGATCAGGTGGAAGATGCCCTGGGTCTCGCCCGCAATACGGTCAAGATCGGGATCATGGACGAGGAGCGCCGCACCAGTGCCAATCTCAAGGCCTGTATCCATGCAGCCCGCAGTCGGATCGTCTTCATCAATACCGGCTTCCTCGACCGCACAGGCGACGAGATCCACACCGCCATGGAAGCCGGTCCTGTGGTGCGCAAGGATGCCATGAAGGCCGAGCCCTGGCTGCCGGCCTATGAGAAGCGCAATGTCGAGATCGGCCTGGCCACCGGCTTCCCCGGCCACGCCCAGATCGGCAAGGGCATGTGGGCGGCACCCGACCAGATGCAGGCCATGCTGACCACCAAGGTCGGTCATCCCAAGGCCGGAGCCAATACGGCCTGGGTGCCGTCCCCGACGGCGGCTGTCCTCCACGCCCTGCACTATCACGAGGTGGATGTCGTTGCCGTTCAGGCGGCCATGGGCACGGAAGGTGCCACGGGTACGGACGATCTGCTGACCCCGCCGCTTGCCCGGTCCAACTGGAATGCCACCGATATCCAGCAGGAGCTGGACAATAATGCCCAGGGGATCCTCGGCTATGTGGTCCGCTGGATCGATCAGGGTATCGGCTGCTCCAAGGTCCCGGACATCCATGATGTCGGCCTGATGGAAGACCGCGCCACCTTACGGATCTCCAGCCAGCACATGGCCAACTGGCTGCATCATGGGGTCTGCACCGAGGAGCAGGTCCGCGAGACCTTCGCGCGCATGGCCAAGGTGGTGGATGGTCAGAATGCTGACGATCCGCTCTATTCGGCCATGAGCCCTGATCCGGCGGCCTCCATCGCCTATCAGGCGGCCCTGGAACTGGTCTTTGAGGGCCGTGTCCAGCCTAATGGCTATACCGAACATGTCCTGACCCGTCGTCGTCAGGAGCGGAAAGCCCAGCTGGCCGGCTGAGAGCAGAACCAACAAGGGGGAGGGCGAAATGGCCCAGTCGGACCTGGATGCACTGACCGAGGCGGCGCGCTCTGCCTGGCTGTTCTGTCTTCCCCTGATCGAGGTGGCCAATGCCCGGGCTACAGGCTTTCCGGCGGCCGCCCCGATCAATGGCGTGGGCCACAATCCCAACCTCGTGGACCATAGCTTCCGGGCCATCACGACCCCTAATAACGATACCCTCTATTCCACCATCTATATGGACCTGTCCAAGGGGCCGGTCAGCCTGACCCTGCCGCCCTCAGGCGCGCGCTACCTCTCCGTCGCCCTGATGGACGCCTATACCAACAACTTCGCCATTCTCGGGACCCGCACCACGGGCACCCGTGGCGGGACCTTCAAGGTCGTCGGACCGGGCGACAGTGCTGATGGTCCCCGCGTCGTGCGCTCGCCCACCAATCATGTCTGGGCCCTGGCCCGGATTCTGGTGGATGGTCCCCACGACCTGGAAGCGGCCCGGGCAGTCCAGCAGGGCATCTCCAGTCAGGGCCCCGAGTTTGCAAGCCCGGGTGCCTATGCCACTCGCGAGGTGGGCTGGGCCGACTATTTCGCCGCGGCCGCCCGGCTGATGGAGGAAAATCCGCCCCAGGTCACAGATGGTCGGGCCCTTGAGGTCATGGAACCCCTCGGTCTTGACGCCTTTGATGCCGCCCGCTTTTCCCCTGCCGAGGTGGAGGCCATCCAGGCCGGGGTGGAACAGGCCCGCAAGGATGTCCGTCGAGGCGGTGGAGCAGGCTTTGTTGATGGCTGGTCCTATCCCAACCCCTCCCTCGGGGATTTCGGCCAGACCTATGGCTACCGTGCCTCGGTGGCCCTTGGCGGGCTGGCCGCCCTGCCTGCGGTGGAGGCCATGTATATGCGGGCCCGTGGTCCCATGCCCCGGGCCCTGTTTGACGGGAACCAGGTCTGGCGGCTGCACTTCCCTGCCGACCGGCCCCTGCCGGTGGACTCCTTCTGGTCTCTCAGCCTCTATGAATCCACGCCGGACGGGCAGTTCTTCTTTGTCGACAATCCCCTTGGCCGTTACGCCATCGGGGACCGGACCCCGGGCCTGACGCTAAATGAGGACGGCTCCCTCGACATCTGGATCGGTCATGAAAGCCCCGGTGCCGAACGGGAATCCAACTGGCTGCCGGCTCCGTCCGGACCCTTTGCCCTGTTCATGCGGGCCTATCTGCCTCGCCCCGAATTGCTGGATGGCCGCTATCGGCTCCCGCCGGTGACGGAGGCCTGAGGGCCATGGCGGGCTTTCTGCAAGCCCTGGGGGTCCGGCTCCCCATCATCCAGGCACCGATGGCTGGAACCTCGACACCGGCCTTGGCCGCAGCCGTCAATGCGGCGGGTGGCCTTGGATCCATCGCTGTCGGGGCCGGTTCGGCAAAGTCAGCCGGTGAAACCATCCGTGCCCTGAAGGGGCTCACAGAGGGTGCCTTCAACGTCAATCTCTTCTGCCACCAGCCTGCCCGGCGGGATGCCGGCCGGGAGGCCGCATGGCTCGCGGCCCTGTCCGGGCCCTTCGCCGAATTCGGGGCCGTGCCACCCTTAGGCCTGGACGAAATCTATACGAGCTTCGTCGCCGACAACGAGATGCTCGAGCAGATCCTGGCAACCCGCCCGCCGGTGGTGAGCTTTCATTTCGGCCTGCCCCCGGTAGACCGGATTCAGGCCCTGAGGGATGCCGGGATCGGGATGATGGCCACAGCGACCTGCCGGGCGGAAGCCGATCTGATCTGTGCGGCTGGCCTCGGCGCCATCGTCGCCCAGGGTATCGAGGCGGGCGGCCACAGGGGTATTTTCGATCCTGATTCTGCAGACCAAGGCCTGTCCACCGCCGATCTGGTCCGTAGTCTGGTGGGGCATGTGAACCTGCCGGTCATGGCGGCGGGAGGCCTGATGACCGGGTCCGACATCGCCGCCATGCTCAGTCTGGGGGCCGAAGCCGCCCAGCTGGGCACAGCCTTTGTCGCCTGTCCTGAGTCTTCGGCCGATGCCGCGCACCGTCAGGCGCTCCTGGGCGGTGCATCAGGTCAGACTGTCATCACCTCAGCGATCTCCGGACGGCCGGCCCGTTGCCTTGAAAATGGATTTACCCGGCTGTCTGCAAGGCTCGCCCAGCTGACACCCCCTGACTATCCCCTCGCCTATGACGCGGGAAAGGCCCTCAACCTCGCCGCCCGGGCTGCCCAGAATTTCGGTTTCGGGGCCCAATGGTCCGGCACAGGGGCTGCTCGCGCGAGGGCCCTGCCGGCGGCCGACCTCATGGCCGCTCTCGAAGCTGAACTGCTCGGCGCAAGGGGTTGATTGAGAGGGGGCCGTGGAATTCCAGCCCCTGCCATGGTTGCGCCAGAACACGAACCATGGTCCGTTCGCCTAATCTGTCTGATGACTTGCTGAAGTCACGGCGTTGACCGGGGAGCGCCCGTCGGGCCATGTCACAGTCTGAGACATCGCCCCGGACACTGGATGACGGCTACAAGTCAACCGTTACAGCCTTTGCCAGTATTGTTGCCGGCTGGTTCACCTTTGTCGCCCTCTCGCACCTTTTCTTCCTGCCGCCCGGGCGAAAGGCGGTCATGTTTGCGACGGCAGTGACCAGTGTCGCTGTTGCCATCGGGGTTCGCTTGGCCCTGGCCCGACCGGCAGCTTCTGCTGGTTTGACCAGAAGCCTGTCCCTGGTTCTGTTCGCGCTGGTGACCACCAACGTCACCCTGCACGGCGTCTATGTCGGGGACCCCTACCAGATCTACTATATCGGCTTCATGCTGGCTGCCTTCCCGATGCTGGCGCCCTCGAGCATGACGGCCGGGCTCGCCACGGCCATCCTGCTGAGCGGCGCCGCCGTCCTGATCCTGAATGGTCAGCCCTCGGTCTCCGTCTCCACTCTGTTCCTGCTGGGGGCCCCGGCTCTGGGGGGCTGGTTTGCCGCCCAAAGGGCCCGGGACCAGACCCAGGTCCTTGTCGATGCCCAGGCCGAGGCCCATCGTCTGCGCCTCGTGGCGGAACGATCGGAGCGGGCCAAGACCGCCTTCCTGGCCAATATGAGCCATGAGATCCGCACGCCGCTGAATGGCGTCATCGGCCTGACAGGTGTTCTGGCCCAGACTGACCTCACGCCCCGCCAGAGTGAGGTCGTCGAGATGATCCGGGGGTCCGGCGAGACCTTGCGCGAACTGCTCAACGACATCCTCGATCTGTCCAAGATCGAGGCCGGAAAACTTGATCTGGAGGTCAGGAGCTTTGATCTCGTGGATGAGATCCGCACCGCGCTCGATCCCCTCAAGCTTGCGGCCTCCGAGAAGGCCCTGGCCTTTGAGTTCGTGGTCGATCCCTCTGCCGAGGGGAGCTATCTCGGCGATCCCCTCCGGCTGAGGCAGATTGTGGCCAATCTGGTCTCCAATGCTGTGAAGTTCACGGATCGGGGCAGGATCCTTGTGAGGCTGGACCGTCAGGCATCAGCCGGGCATCGGCCCCAGGTGCGCATCTGTGTTCAGGACACCGGTCGCGGATTCGACGAGGCCACGGGAGAACGCCTGTTCCAGAGGTTCGAACAGGCTGACGGTTCGGTTACCCGCACCCACGGTGGTACCGGGCTGGGCCTGTCCATTGTCCGCTCCCTGGCCGAGATGATGGGCGGCACGATCGAGGCCCGCTCCACCCCCGGGGTCGGGAGCGAGTTCGAGGTCATCCTGCCCCTGCCCAGACTGTCAGAAGCCTCCTTCCAGGTCGGCGCTCCGGGGGAACGTCTTTCGCCGGTGGCGGAGAGCAGGGCCGCCCTGAAGGTTCTCCTGGCCGAGGATCATCTCACCAATCAGCGGGTCGTGGCCCTGATCCTGGAGCCCTATGGGGCGGACCTGACCATTGCGGAAAATGGCGAGGTGGCCGTGGCAGCCTTCCAGGCTGGCAGCTTCGATCTGGTCCTGATGGATATGCAGATGCCGATCATGGATGGGCTTACGGCAACACGGCAGATCCGGGACTTTGAACAGGCCGAGGGCCGGTTGCCCACCCCCATAGCCATGCTGAGTGCCAATGCCATGGAAAAGCATCTGGGGGAGGCACAGGCCGCCGGCTGCGACTACTTCATTCCAAAGCCCATCACCCCGGAGGCCCTGATCCAGGGCATAGAGGCCGCCATGGCCAGTTCGGCCGCCGCCTAGTCAGGTTTCCTCAGGTGGTTGCCGACTAGGATTTGCCAAGCCAGGGGTTCGTCACCACATTGGGCGTCACGCCTTTACCAGGAGCCCGTCAAATGGCCGATACCACCGAATACACCCCGCCCGCAGTCTGGACCTGGAACAAGGAAAACGGCGGTCGCTTCGCCAATATCAACCGTCCCATTGCCGGTCCTACCCATGACAAGGAACTGCCCGTGGGGGTTCACCCCTTCCAGCTCTATTCCCTTGGCACGCCCAACGGGGTGAAGGTGACCATCATGTTCGAGGAGCTCCTGGCCCTCGGGCACAAGGGTGCGGAATATGACGCCTGGCTGATCCGTATCAATGAGGGCGACCAGTTCAGCAGCGGCTTCGTCGAGGTCAATCCCAACTCCAAGATCCCTGCCCTGATGGACCGCAGCGGCCCGGAGCCGATCCGGATCTTTGAATCCGGTGCCATGCTGGTACATCTGGCCGAGAAGTTCGGGGCCCTGCTGCCCAAGGAGGGCAAGGCCCGGGCGGAAACCCTGTCCTGGCTGTTCTGGCAGATGGGCAGTGCGCCCTATCTCGGTGGCGGCTTTGGCCACTTCTATGCCTATGCCCCCACCAAGATCGAATACGCTATCGACCGCTTTGCCATGGAGGTGAAGCGCCAGCTGGACGTCCTCGACCGCCATCTGGCCGAAAACACCTATATGGCGGGCGACGAATACACGATCGCCGACATCGCCATCTGGCCCTGGTACGGGGCCGTGGCCAAGGGTGAGACCTATGGGGCCGGGGAGTTCCTCCAGGTCCAGGACTACAAGAACCTGAACCGCTGGACCGATGCCATCGGCGAGCGTCCTGCCGTCAAGCGTGGCCGCATGGTCAACCGGCCCTATGGCAATCCCGCCAGCCAGCTGCTGGAACGCCATGACGCCAGCGACTTCGAGCTGAGGACCCAGGACAAGCTGGCCAAGTCCGAATAGGGAGACCAGGGGCCTGAGGGATCAGGCCCCGACCTCCGTCAGTCTCAGGCCAGCCCAGACGCTGGTGGGGCGCAAGCTAAGGCGCTCATTGCAAAGGTTACGGGCCAGGGCGCTTTGACCTGACCGGACAGCGGCCACCACCAGGGTGCGCTGGAAGACATCCCTCTGGGCATGGCTACCGCCGAAGATGCTCAGCTGGTGGCGGACCGGGGCCAAATGGGTAACTGCGGCTGCAAAGTCTCGTTCCCCGAAGGCCAGCAGACCCCGCGCCACGGCCAGACCAGCTGAGGCGACGGCCAGGGGATTGGTGCCTGTGGTGCCCTGGGTTCGGATCAGATCCTCCTGCCGCGCCACAAGGGCCCGGGCGGCCTCCATCCGCTCGGCTCCGATCAGGGCCAGGAGGGCGTGGAGGTCGTTGAAGACATACCAGGGGCTGGTGTCCTTTTCGGCCCAGGCATCGGCCATGGCACCCCAGCGCCCACCGACATCAACCCCGTCCAGATGCAGGCGCCAGAGCAGGCTGGTCCCGTCCACCATGGGCAGGGCGGCAGCCAGGGCGTCGGGTCCGCCCATGACCTCGTCGAACAGGGCCAGGGCCTCGGTCGGGGTCTCGCCTTCCAGGGCGAAGATCGCCCTGTGCCAGGAGGTGTGGATGTTCAGCAGATTGTCCCCTGACCAGTGAGGCTTGCGGGCATCCAGAAAGGCGATGCCATCGGCAACCCGTCCCTGCATCTCCATGACATGGGCCACAGCATGATTGGCCCAGACATCGTCCGAATTCAGATCAAGGGCCTCGAGTCCGGCGGCCTCTGCGGCGGCATAGTCGCCACTCTCCTCGAGACCGAAGGCCTCCATACCCTTCAGGTATCCCCGCGCCGGATGGCCCGGGTCCAGATGGATCAGACTGCGCCCCACCCGGTCCCTCAGATTGCCCGCCTCGCCCAGGAAGAAATCCAGCTGGTGGCCGACAGCAAGGGCCATGAAATCCGCAGGATGCTCCGCCAGCTGCTCGTCCAGGATCCGGCTGGCAGCATGCCAGTCGCCCTCGACCCAGGCCCGGATGGCAGCCAGGTGGCGGGCCTCCTGATCATTGCGACCGGACAGGGGCTGGATATAGCGCCAGGCCGACATGGCATCGCCCCGTTCGCTGGACATCAGTCCCAGATAGGCCCTCAAGGCCCGGGCCATGATGTCGTCCGGATCGGCGGCCATGGCCTGACCGGTGGAATCCACGACGTCGGGGCGGAAGGCCAGCAGGTGGCCGATGGCCTGATCATAGGCTTTGGACTGGGGCACGCGAACTCCGGGGAATCAGGTCAGGCGGCAGGTTTACGCCGCATAAGGGTCGCGCTGAACAGGGACATGACGAGGCCTACAGGCGCAATCTCGGCAAAGGTCATGGGCAGACGCCAGAGGGGATTGGCATATTGCTGGCGCATGGCCTCCATCTGGACGGCCAGCTGGTCATAGACCGCGCCCGTGACCCCCGCCGCACGCTTCGCGGCCAGGGTGGCCTCGATGTATTGGCCCATGAACGCATAGTGGGTGGCGGCCAGATAGACTTCCCACAGCGCCACATAGATGAGGCTTGCCACCAGGGTGATACCGAGGCCCAGGGTCAGACCCCGGCCAAAGGTCAGACTTCCGTCCGCCCGCGCCGAACGGAACCTGCGAAGGGACCAGGGGATCATCCCCATGGCGAGGACCATGATCCCGTAGCCCAGGGCTGGCCCCGCCGCCGTGACGTCCGGCCCCCTCAGGGTCAGGGCCCCGATAGTTCCGGTGATGATGATGAGGCCGGAAATCAGCCCACTGGTCAGGATGAGGCGCAGCATGGCCAGAGAATGCGCCGGTTTTGGCGGGGGTCAAGATGGCGCGGTTTGCCCCTAGCCCGCCTTCAGCAGTCCCTTCCACCGGGCGATCTGTTGGTGGACCTGGGCAGGGGCGGTGCCGCCATAGGAGGTGCGGCTGGCAGCTGAGGCTTCGGCGGTGAGGACGCGATAGACGTCAGCGGTGATGCCGGGATGCAGGGACTTCAGCTGTTTCAGGCTCAGCTCGGGTAGGTCTAGCCCCTTCGACTCGGCGAGCTTCACGGCCGCACCGGCGATGTGGTGAGCCTCGCGGAAGGGGATGTTCAGGGTCTGGACCAGCCAGTCGGCCAGGTCCGTGGCCGTGGCAAAGCCGGAGGCGGCCACTGCGGCCATACGGGCGGGATTGGCCTTGAAATCCAGCACCATGCCGGTCATGGCCCGCACCGCCAGGTCGAGATTGTCAAAGGCATTGAAGACCGGGGGTTTGTCCTCCTGCATGTCCTTGTCATAGGCAAGCGGCAGGCCCTTCATCACCGTATTGAGGGCAATGAAGTCGCCGCTGATGGGCCCTGCCTTTGCCCGGACCAGCTCCGCGGCATCGGGATTGCGCTTCTGGGGCATGATGGACGAGCCTGTGGAATAGGAATCCGAGAAGGTGATGAAGCCGAACTGGGGATTGGTCCAGATCACCATCTCCTCGGCCAGGCGCGACAGGTGGCCGGAGCAGAGGGTGGCGGCGGCCAGGGCCTCCAGAGCGAAATCCCGGTCAGCTACCCCGTCCAGGCTATTGGCCGTGGGCCGGTCAAAGCCCAGGGCCTGGGCCGTCATGGTCCGGTCGATGGGGAAGGAAGTCCCCGCCAGGGCGGCGGAGCCCAGAGGACATTCGTTCATGCGCCGCCGGGCATCGGCCATGCGCGATACATCGCGGCCGAACATCTCCACATAGGCCATCAGATGGTGACCCAGGGTGACCGGCTGGGCGGGCTGCATGTGGGTAAAGCCCGGCATCAGGGTGGCGGTATGCTGGTCGGCGCGATGGACCAGGGCCAGCTGCAGGTCCCGGACCTTGGCCTGCATCTCGTCCAGCGCATCGCGGACCCAGAGGCGGAAGTCGGTGGCCACCTGGTCATTGCGCGATCGGGCCGTATGCAGGCGCCCCGCCGACGGACCGATCAACTCCCCCAGTCGGGCCTCGACATTGAGGTGGATGTCCTCGAATTCCCGGCGGAAGGGGAAGGTCCCGGCGGTGATCTCGCCCTCGATGGTGGCAAGGCCCGCATCGATCCTGGCGGCGTCTTCGCCGGTGATGATCTTCTGTTTGGCAAGCATGGCCGCATGGGCGCGGGAGGCCCTCAGGTCCTGTTTCCAGAAGCGGCGGTCCACATCGATGGAGACATTGATCTCCTGCATGATGGCCCCGGGCTTTTCCGAAAACCGCCCGCCCCACATCTTCTGGCCTTCGCTTGTTCCAGCGGTCTGGGCGAGGGTCCGACCCGGGCGCAGGGTCGCGGCCAAGCCGACACCTGCGGCGAGACTGGCGATCAGGTTGCGGCGGCTTGGCATGGTCGGGATCCCTCGATTTGAGGTCCCAGTTCTAGCCCGTCTCGCCAAACGCCGGGTGTGTGATGGGCCTCAAACGGGATGGACTGGAACGATTGCGCGTTTTGCAGGCATCCCGGCCCTATTGAGCTGACTGCGGCAGGCCGTCGGCGATCTCGTAATAGTCTCCCTTGTCGGCCACATAGATATGGGTGTGCAGATGTGTGTCCGTAGGCTGATCAAAGGCCCCCATGGCGATGGCGATCCGGGGGTGAAAGATCGGGTCCCAGAACAGGAAGCTGCCGCAGGTCTTGCAGAAGCCCCGGCGAACCCGCTCGGAGGCCTGGAACCAGGTGACATTGTCTTCACCGGTCAGGGTCAGGGCCCCAGTGGGCACATCGGTGGAGGCCCAGAAGTGGCCCGACTGCTTGCGGCACTGGGAGCAGTGGCAGGCATCGGGGGCCTGAAGTTCGCCCTTCACCTCGAAACTCACCGCGCCGCAGAGGCAGGATCCCTTGTGCATGCTTCTTCCCCGTTCTGATGGCGGAAGGCTCCGGGGCGCAGCGAAATCTGTCAATGGGCAGAGGTCGGTCTTGACCTCCGAAAGGGATAATGGCACGCATAGTGTCAATAGCTGACGGCAAGTCACTTTTTTGAATTCGGGAGCCCCCAGATGGATGTCCTTCGTACCCCTGATGACCGCTTTGAAGGCCTCGATGGCTGGGACTTTGCGCCTCACTATGCCCAGGTGAAGGCCGCCGACGGCACGGACCTGCGCATCGCCTATGTGGATGAAGGCCCCCGGGACGGGACGCCCGTCCTGCTGATGCACGGCGAGCCCTCCTGGTCCTATCTCTATCGCAAGATCATCCCGGCCCTGGTGGCCAAGGGTCATCGGGCCATTGCCCCTGACCTCATCGGTTTTGGCCGCTCTGACAAGCCGGCCAAGCGCACCGACTATACCTATGAAGGCCATGTCAGCTGGATGAGCCAGTGGTTCGAGAGCCTGGACCTGTCGAATGCCGTGATGTTCTGCCAGGACTGGGGTGGCCTGATCGGGCTGCGCCTTGTGGCTGCCTATCCTGACCGCTTTGCCGGGGTGATCGCCGGCAATACCGGCCTGCCCATCGGCAACTCGGCTGGTGCGGGCTTTGAGGCCTGGCTGGAGATGAGCCAGACCATGCCCGTCATGCCCATCGGGGCCCTGCTCAATATGGGCTCCACCCGCGAACTCAGCGCCGCCGAGATCGCGGCCTATGACGCGCCCTATCCGGATGAGAGCTTCAAGGAAGGGGCGCGTCAGTTCCCGACCCTGGTTCCCATCACCCCCCAGCATGGCTCGGTGACCGAAAATCTCGCGGCCTGGAAGGTGCTGGAAGCCTGGACCAAGCCCTTCGGCACGGCCTTCAGCGACAATGACCCGGTCAGCAAAGGTGGCGAAGCAATGTTCAAGGCCCGTATTCCCGGGACGAAGGGCCAGCCCCATCCCATTCTGGCAGGTGGCCACTTCCTTCAGGAAGATAGCCCTGCCGAGATCGCCGCTCTGCTGGACGATCTCATCAACAGCACCCGCTAAGGACACCGTCATGGAAGTCGTCAATCAGGTTGTTCCCACCATGGAACGGGCCATGGAATTTTTCGACGGTGTCGAGGATGGCCCTTTCGTCATGGTCAATCTCCTCAAGTATAAACCTCACGCCGAGTATGAAGATGGGTCGGACGCCCACCTGACCGGGGCTGAGGCCTATGCCCGCTATGGCGAGGCGGTGCGGGAGATGGTTGCTGCCCTCGGTGGTCGCATTCGCTACAGCAGCACCGTCACCGGCCTGATGCTGGGGGAGGTCGAGGAGCTATGGGATGCGGTGGCGCTCGCCGAATACCCCTCCCTCGCGGCCTTCCGGCAGATGGCCATGTCTCCGGAAATGCATGCCATCGAGCATCACCGGAAGGCCGGTCTGGCTGGTCAGCTCAATATCAGGACCAAGCCGGCCGAAGGTTTCTGAAATCAGACGGGCATATAGTTCAACATTGAACGGAATTTGAGATCATGGAATTCGAGACCCTCATCAAGGCCCGCAAAAGCATCCGGGGATATCTGAAGAAGCCTGTGCCGCGAGCCGTGATCGAGGAGATCATCGAGGTGGCCAAGTGGGCACCGTCCTCCATGAATACCCAGCCCTGGTACATCCATGTGGTTACCGGTGAGCCCCTGGACCGGATCCGCCAGGGCAATACCCACAACATGGTCACCGGCGTGCCGCCCCGGCGGGACTTCCCCATGAAGGAGGCCTATGAGGGCGACCACCGCAAGCGTCAGGTCGAGGTGGCCGTCCAGCTCTTCGAGGCCATGGGCATTGCCCGGGACGACAAGGAAAAGCGCACGGACTGGGTCATGCGTGGCTTTCGCCAGTTCGACGCTCCGGTCTCCCTGGTCCTGACCTATGACAAGTATCTGGAACCGGCGGCCATCAGCCATTTCGACCTGGGGGCCATCACCCATGGCATCGTCCTGGCCGCATGGGAGCGGGGCCTGGGCTGCGTGATCAATGGCCAGGGCATCATGCAGTCCTCCGTGGTTCGGGAGCATGCCGGAATCCCGGATGATCAGAACATCATGATCTGCATCGCCATGGGCTACCCCGACGAGACCTTCGTCGCCAATGACGTGAAGTCCCGCCGGGAGGAGAATGCCCGCTTCGTCCGCTATGTCGGCTTTGATGAGACCGTGGAGGGCTGAGCGCTTCGAGACCTAACCTAGGGGTCTAGCGGATCAGTCGGATCCGAATGGAGAGAGGTGAGGACCGGGCGCATCGCGAGGTCGGATGGCGATATCCGTGCGGTCACCGACATGGGCTGATAGCCAAGCTCCGCGCGGTTGCGGGTTCTGAAGATCTCACTGTCGATGTATGCGCTCTGGCTTTCAGCGGTGGTCACCAGGACGTCCTGTCCCATCGGCGCTCCGGCTCGATACAGGATCCGGGTCGCGTTGCGAAGATTGGTGGTCGTATGGCGCGCGTGAGGGTCAACCAGGATCGCGGCTTCCGGGACGCTGTAAAGCGACACCAGCTGGCGCTTCATCTCGATGGCCTCGTTGAACGGGGTCTTGTTGGGATGAACATTGCCACCTGAGACCAGGATGAAGGGGGCTAGTCCCTTCTGGTATCGGCGGACCGCGAGCCTTAGCCGAAGCGCTCCTGATGCGGATAGACCGGATTCTTCCTCCCTGAGCCCGGCCCCCGGAACCACAATGGCTGTATAGGGAAACCTGGCCCATTTTGTCCGTGCCGCCTGGCGCAATGCGAGGGCGTTCTCTCCAGCCACCAGGGGTTCGAAGCGAGCCGCCTCGTCCCTTTGGCTGATCATCAGAAGGTCCAGTCCGATGCGGGACCAGGGGTCAAAAAAGCCTGTATCCGGACCGGCACCATCGACGGAGACCTGAAGGGCGGTTTTCACTGTCTGGAAAAATGCGCCGTCGCCGGATTTATAGGTGGCGGAATCGATGTCGGAATAGAGTGGAGCCTCGCCGAGCCCATAGACCCCATAGAGCCGGTTCACGCCCCTGGCTGTCTGCTTCCAGACCGCCCTGAGAAAGGCGGGATCATCCAGGTCCGCATAGCGTTGATAGAGCCCCGAGGGACGAAGATGATCCCGGATGACTGGCTGCAGCGGTCCAGTGGCCAGCACAGCAAACCGGTCACCGATCCGGTCAATATCCGTCTCGCTGAGACGAAGATCATTGGCCACGCAGGCTATGCTGGCGCAGTTGCTACGAGCGTGGCTAAGAGCGGCAAGCGCATTGTCCCGCTCGGTCTGAAAAATTGGGTCTGTCGCAAGGACCACCCGAGCCCTGGGGTCGCGGCTCAGCAAGGTCAGCAGATAGAAGTTCTTGTCCTGGACGACATCGCCACTGCTGACAAACTGGTAGCGCGCCGATTGGGCCTGGGCGGCTTCCGCTGACAGCAGAAGGACACAGGCAAGGATCAGGGTGGTCAAGCGATGCATAGCGCCCTCCGCAGGCATCCATGCGCCCGTCGCTGGACAGATATCATTAGCATTGCGGGAATTTCAGCCCCTAGTTCGGCGCTCTAGGGCCTGATCTGGTCCCTCAGGGCGGCCAGGTCTGTCGCCGAACCCAGGCCCGATCCCTCGCCAAGTCCGGTGAGGGCGAACTGCGGTGGGACCACTTCAGGTCCCGCGCCCGGCGGCAGGGGCGGGGTGTAGTAGCCCAGTGCGTAGGAGCCCATGGCATAACCGATCATGGCCTGCTGTTCGGGGCTGAGGGTCCGGGCGATCTCCGGCGGGCAGGACAGGTACTGGTTCTCCTCCTGACGCAGCCAGCCCAGGGTATAGGTGAGGTTCAGCCCCACCCGGTCCGCCTCGGTCTTGTTGGCCCCTCCGCCATGGAAGACCGTGCCGGTATAGACCAGGACAGAGCCCCGGCTCATCTCCGCATAGCCGATCTCGTCGGGGGTCGCCCGGCGACCATCTGGCCAGTCCACAGAGCCCGGCACCACCTGGGTGGCCCCGTTCGCCTCGGTAAAATCCGTCACCGCCCAGATGGTATTGAGCTGGGGTTCAATACCCTTGAGATAGGTCCCCCAGGCCCAGCGGTCGCGGTGAATGGACTGCTCCACCTGGCCGGGCATGATCCGGATCACCTGACCCAGGTGCAGTTGCCAGGCATCGCAGTTGGGCTTCAGCAGAGCCTCGCACTGGGCCTGGATCACCGGGTTCATCATCAGGTCCCGGAAGGTCGCTGAACGGGCCGGCAGGGCACCGGTGCGGGTCGTTCGCACGCCGGTAAAAGCATCGCGCCCGGGCTGGGTGGCCAGGACATAGGGTTCGGCCTCGGCCCAGAAAGCGTCCATGACCTGTGGCTTCACCAGATCGCCGATGATCAGGGCTCCGTCCCGCACGAGGATCCGGTTGATCTCTTCGGCCGGGGTGTCCGGGGCCAGTGTTTCAAGCTTCGGCATGTCGGGGCTCCTGCTGCGGGTGTCCCAGTCTTGCCCGTCCAGCACGCAAGGTCCATGGGGTGGACGCACGCCAACCCTGGGGCCCCGATGTCCGTCACCGCCAAGCTTGCTGACCTTGAGACCCCGGCCCTGCTGCTGGACTGCCGCCAGCTACAGGTCAATCTCCAGCTGATGAAGGATCGGGCACGTGATCTGGGTGTGACCCTTCGGCCCCATGCCAAGACAGCCAAGTCCATCCCCATCCTGGAGCTCGCCGTCGACGCCAGCTGCCGGATCACGGTCTCGACCCTGAAGGAGGCCGAGGCGGCCTTTGCCGCCGGGTTCAGCGACATCCTCTATGCCGTGGGCATTGCCCCCAACAAGCTGCGGCGGGTCCTGGACTTGCGCCGGGCAGGCTGTGACCTCTGTGTGGTTCTGGACAATGTCGAGGCTGCCCGGGCGGTGTCCCGGGCCGCGCGCGAGGCTGAGCTCGCCCTGCCGGTGATGATCGAAATCGATACCGACGGTCATCGGGCCGGGATCAAGCCAGAGGCCGAAGACCTTATCGCTGTGGCGTCGGCCCTGGAGGCTCCTGCCGTCCTCAAGGGCGTCATGACCCATGCCGGCGAGTCCTATGGCTGTGACGCGCCGGCTGCCCTTCAGGCCATTGCCGAGCTGGAGCGCGCCGGTGCCGTGCGGGCGGCGGAACGCCTGAGGGCCGCAGGCCATGCCTGCCCCGAGGTGTCTGTGGGCTCCACCCCCACAGCCCTGTCGGCGGTTAGCCTCGAGGGCGTCACCGAGCTGAGGGCCGGGGTCTATATGTTCTTCGACCTGGTCATGGCCGGGATCGGGGTCTGTGCGACGGACCAGATTGCCCTGTCCGTCCTGACCACGGTCATCGGCCATCAGGCGGGGGCGGGACGTCTGATCGTCGATGCCGGATGGATGGCCATGTCCCGGGATCGCGGCACCGCCAAGCAGAAGCAGGATCAGGGCTATGGCCTGGTTCAGGGCCATGAGGACCTGATCATCCTGGACGCCAATCAAGAGCATGGCCTGGTTGGACGCCGGGATGGTGCGGCGCTCGATCTTTCGGCCTGGCCCATAGGCAGCCTGCTGAGGATCCTGCCCAACCATGCCTGCGCGACAGCAGCCCAGTATGGCCACTACGACCTGATCGGCCTGGAGCAAGGGCCAGCGACCTGGCCCCGTTTCAGCGGCTGGTAGAATTCAATAGAGCAGGAAGGGCTTGCGCGTCTCGATCCAGGCGGCCTCGTCGGGGCGGGTTAGGGCATCAAGGTCGGCCGCTGTAGTGGACAGATCATCGACCCACAGCCTCAGGCCGGGTCCGCCATTGATCACATCGATCGCCAGCTTTCCGAAGGCATATTCATAGGGAAAGTCCCGCCACAGATCATAATCGGGATAGAGCTGGCGGATGGCCTTGAAGGCCAGGGCCTGGACCCGCCAGGGCTGGAACCTGCCATGGTCATAGACCGGG
>CAIYZB010000260.1 GCA_903930545.1 uncultured Alphaproteobacteria bacterium | reverse complement strand
TGGATGCAGGCCCTGTTCCGTCTGGGGACCAAGAAAGAACGACCGGCGAGGAAACATGCGCAGCTTCGACAATGATCCCGCCGTGGTGCGGACCGACTCCCGTGGCCAGAGGGCGCATTTCGCGACCGTTGAACACACCCAGCGTCTGGCCAGGAAGCTCTATGAAGTGCGGCCGGGGGTCTGGAGCCTGATCGGCAACGGCCTGTCCAACCAGACCTTCATCCTGGCGCCGGAAGGCGTCATCGCGATCGATACGGGCGAGAGCAATGAGGAAATGGCCGATGCCATAGCCGAGTTGCGCAAGGTCTCGGACGCCCCCCTTGTGGCCGTGCTCTATACCCATTTCCACTATGTCGGCGGGACCCAGGGTGCCTTTGCCGAGGCGGGCAGGGACCTGCCGGTCTATGGCCACGAGCGCATTCCCTACAACCTCTCGCGGGTGACCAGCGAGATCGCTCCCGCCTATTCAAGCGGACTGGTCCATCAGTTCGCCATGCGCCTGCCTGATGACGGCCCGGACGGTCTGGTCAATGACGGCCTTGGGCTCTTCTTCCGCAATCCCGATCACGCCCCCTTCACCCCCGGCTTCGTGCCGCCGACCAACACCTGGCGCGGCGGGGAGGTGCTGACCGTGGCGGGCCTGAAGCTCGAGGTGACTCACGCCCCGTCCGATGCCAATGACTCCGTCACCCTCTGGTTCCCCGAGATCAGCACCTGCGTGCAGAACCTGGTCTGGCCGGCCCTGTTCAACATCTTTGCCATTCGCGGAGAGGCCTATCGCGATCCCCAGCTTCTGCTCACCGGCATCGATCATCTGCTGAGTCTGAAGCCGGAGCATATGGTCGGGACCCATGGCCCCCCGATCTCTGGCGCGGACGATATCCAGGCCCGGGTCACCCGCTATCGAGACGCCATCCAGCTCCTCTGGGACCAGACCGTGCGGGGGATGAACAAGGGCCTCAGCGCCGATGAGATGGCCCAGTCCATCCGCCTGCCGGATACGGCTGATGACGACTATCTGACCTCCGAACTCTATGGCGTGGCCGAGCACCATGTCCGCCAGATCGCCATGGGCGTGCGCGGCTGGTTCGATGGCGATACCTCCAAGCTCTTTCCCCTGGAACCCGTGGAACGGGCCGGCCGCATGGTGGAAGCCTTTGGCGGGGTTGAGGCCCTGCGCAGCAAGGTCGAGGCCGCCCGCGCCGAAAACGATATCCGCTGGGCCCTCGAACTGGCCAGCTGGCTGACCACCCGCAAAGGTGCCGAGCAGGCGGACCGCAATCTGCTCGCCGCCGTTCTGAGGGATGTGGGCTATCGCAGCTCCGCCGCCAATATCCGCAACTGGTGCCTGACCCGGGCCCGGGATCTGGACGGGACCCAGGACCTGTCGCGCCTGAGGGAGCATCGCCTTCGGGCTCATGCCCTAAAGGCCATGGCCCCTCGGGAGGCGCTGCATCTGATCCGGGTGCTGTTCGACCCGACCAGGGGTGCGGGGCTGGATCTTCATATCGGTTTCAGCTTCCCAGATGCGACCTCAGCCGGTCTGCATATCCGTAACGGGGTTTCGGTGGCCACGGACGGGACTGGCGCAGCTGCCACGGTCACACTGCCCTATGCCCTCCTGGTACAGGTCCTCGCCGGACAGGCAAATCTGAGGGCGGTGATCCAGCAGGGCGAGGCCAGTGTTGCAGGCGATCAGGAGGCGGTCCTGGCGGCCCTTGTCTGTTTCGACGTGCCTGGCTTCGCGGCCTGACAAGCCGGACCGCTCAGGCCGCCAGGGGCGCTACCGTTTTCGCGAGTGCCCGTGTCGCGGTCAGGGTGGCGGCATCGCCTCCCATGGTCTCGGCCGTATTGGACACCACCAGCACCCCGTTGCCGGTCTGGGGGAACAGGCAGACCAGGGCATACCAGTTGCCGTCCGACCCGGAGTGGGTGAGGGCAGGGCCCCTGAGCTTCATGGGATTGGGGGCCGCGCCCCAGCCCAGGGCCCAGCCCGCACCATCGGTCTGTGCGCCCTGGGGGGCATGCAGGAACTTGTAGGATTCAGTCTTCAGCAGGCGTCCCTTGCCATGCTCGCCCTTCATCTGGTCGATGCAGAACCGGGCCCAGTCACTCATGGTCATGCGCATGGCCCCGGCGGGGGCGAACATACGGGGATTGGCATCCTGCGGCCGATCGGCGACGCGGCCATCAATGTGGCCCTTGGGCTCCCCTGGACCGCCCAGCTGATCATAGCTCAGGCCGGTCATGCCCAAGGGCACAAACAGCCGCGACTGGATAAGGGTCTCATAGGACTTGCCCGTGGCCTGCTCTGCACAGGCCGCAGCGATCAACAGGCCGGTATTGGAGTAGGAGGCTTCAGCCTGCGGCGGACCGATCGGTGCCTCGGCCAGGCAGCGGCTGATATAGCTGAGCCGCTGGTCGGTCATGCTGGCGCGGGAGTCATAGAGGGTATTGAAGAAGTCCAGATTGGTGGCGTTCTCCGGCAGGCCCGCATGGTGGGAGAGAAGATCCGGCAGGGTCACATCGCGATAGGCCGGGTTCATGCCGGGCAGCAGATCCGGCAGCATGCTGGACAGGGGGCGATCCCAGGCCAGGGCCCCGGCCTCTACCAGTCGCGCCACGAGGGTCGCGGTCAAAGCCTTGGCGTTGGAGCCCATGTGCCAGCGAGCACCAGGCACAACCGGGGCCTTGCTCACAAGATCCCGGATCCCGGCCACCTGCTCCGGCTCGGCCCTGAAGTCGCGGATGACAACGGCGGTCATGCCAGGAACCTGCGTGTCCTTCATGGCTTCGAGCAGCACAGAGGGATTGGTCGCAGCCCGGGCGGCAAGGGTAGGGAGGCCAAGGCTGAGCCCGAGGCTTGCCGAAAGGCTGCGACGGGTGAGGATCATGTCTGGGGCTCCTAGGCCTGGATAGTGGCCGCAGGCTAGGTCGGCAGGGCCGGGGGAGCTACTTAAGGTTCTGTCACCTGTGAAAGCTCAGTCCTCGGGCAGTTCCCGAACCTCGACTGTGCCGCCACATTCATAGACAGGATTGCCGACCACCAGGGCCTTTGCGGTCTCCAGGGACGGTGCCCGGATCCGGACATAGCCGTCGATCCAGCTGGCCACTGGGCCCGGGGCCAGCCCCTTTCGCAGCACCTCCCCCGAGCCGATGGCGCTGCCACCCTCAAACGCCGCCGCATCCCTCAGGGCCTGGAACCAGGGGCCCCAGAGGTGGTCAGGCACGGGGCAGGTGGTGTCTGTGTGCATGAGGAGGAGGAAGTCAGCCATGGCGTGGGTCGACTAGCCCCCCAGCAGAGGTCGGGTCAGTTCCGTTCGCCAGTCTGCGGGGTCATCTGTTGACTGGGGCCCGACGGCATAGAGCTCCCACAGGGAGCCGGAGGGTTCATGTCCATTGGCCTGCATCCAGGTCTGGAACTGGCTCCAGGCCTCGTGCAGGCCCTCATAGGGACCCATATAGATCGTCCGGGCGACCCTTGCCGCGGGCAATTGGCCGGGCTTGACGCGTCCGCTCGGTGTGACAGCACCGGCAATGATGGCCCCCAGTTCGAAGTCAAAATCGCTGGCCGAAGTGGTCAGGTGATGGGCGAAGACCGCGCTCAAGGGTTCGATACCCTGGGCCGCCAGGACGGCCATCAGTTCGCTGACCGCAGGGCCAAACACCGTCTGCATCTCGCTGCGGGGCACCTTGATGTGGATGACAGCGGCCGCGAGGGCCTCGGTCTGGAGGACTTCGGGAGGTGAGATCATGTCGAGGGCCTCTGCGGGGTCACCAGATAAAACACTAGTGTCGCGATCAGGATTCCACAAAGGGTCGCCAGAAGGTCAGACAGGTCGAAGACAAAGCGGGTGCTGGTCATCTGGATCAGTTCCCAGCCTGTCAGCCCGCCTCCGCTCACCCCCGCGCAAACCAGAAACCGGCGCCTCAGGGTGTCGAATTCGGTGCCAGGCTTCTGGTCGGCCCAGAAGCTGAGCAGCACGAAGTTTATCGCGATGGCGGCCGCAAAATTAGGGGCGACGCCGACGAACCATTGGGCTGGGTTGCCAAGTAAAATCCCTTGATCCCGGATCCAGTGGACGCAGGACAGGAGGGACAGGGCTGCGATTGCGGCCAGGCCGTACCGCGTGGAAAACTGCAACTTCGGTGCTCCTGTCTGCTGACCGTTGGCGATGATGTTGGGCCTTAGGTTAGGCGCTTGCCGTCCTGGGGGTGATCGGGGTCAACTGTCATCTCCCTGCACGTCGCAAGCCGACGCAGGCTGTCGGGGAGATGGTGGAGGTCGGCCGGTTCGTCGATATCGGCCAGGGTCTCCAGAACACAGACATTCCAGCTCCGTTTCGCCGCGCGGCTGAGGGTTTCCGCCGCGACCGTCTCGGTGCTCCAGGCCATGTCGGTGAAGAGTTCGGGGGCGAAGCTGTTGAGACCCAGCAGGACATAGCCGCCGTCACTGGCCGGGATCATGACCATGTCGTGGGTCTTCAGGGCCCCCTCCGCCTCGGTCAGCCGAGTGCGGTCCAGAGCCGGGCAATCTGTGCCGATGAGCAGGACCGGGCCGGGGCGTGCGAGGCCCTTTTGGGCAGCATGGGCCATGCGCGCGCCGAGATCCCCGTCGCCCTGATTGCTCCAGACCACCTCAGGCCAGTTGTTGCTCCAACTTTCCCAAACCGGATCCTGAGGCCCAGGGGTCACGCAGATTTCGACCGGGCCAAGCCCAGCTCCGATCGCCTCGCTCACCGTCAGTTTCAATAGGTCGAGGGCGAGCTGTGCCGCACCTTCTGGGCCTAGGAGCGGGGCCAGCCGTGTCTTGGCGAAATTGGCCAGGGGTGCCTTGGCGAAGATGATGATGCGGGTGGGGCTCATCGATATCGGGCCGCGAGCCGGGCAGGGGATACCCCCAGCCAATAGGCCTGACGCAGGGTCCACATCAGGAAGATGGTGCGCCAGACCCCGCGGGTCTCCCAGCGACGACCCGATGTCCGGACCCGCGCCACCAGGCAGGCCGGTCGCCCGATCGCCCTCAAGCGGTGGGTGAGTTCGATGTCTTCCATCAGGGGCAGGTCAGCAAAGCCCCCGAGGACCGCAAACTGGTCGCGTCGGAGGAAGATGGCCTGGTCACCGGTGGCGATAGAGGTCAGGCGGGAGCGCAGATTGATCAGGGTTCCGATCATCCGCAGCATGAGGGGCCGCCCCTCGATGGTGACATCAAAGCGCCCCCAGATGCGATGGCCCGAGAGGGCTGAAAGCACAAGCTGATCGGCCTCAGGCGGCAGACGGGTGTCGGCATGGAGAAACAGGAGGTTCGGAGCCTGGGTCGCCTGAGCGCCGGAATTCATCTGTCGGGCGCGGCCGGGCAGAGAGTCCAGGACGGCGAAGCCCTGATCCCGTGCCATCTCGGCCGAGCCGTCTGTGCTGGCTCCATCGACAATGATGATCTCGCATCCCCGATCCCGCCAGTGAGACAGATGCTCCAGCAAACGCGGCAGAACCGCGCCCTCGTTCCGCATGGGCACGACAATGGCCAGGGCCGGACTCAAGCGAGGGCACCACCACAGCTCGAACCGCTGCCGGCCGTGCAGCCGAAGCAGTGACCGGAGACCCGGATGG
>CAIYZB010000259.1 GCA_903930545.1 uncultured Alphaproteobacteria bacterium | reverse complement strand
GCAGTGGAAGGGTTCGGCCTGTGGTTCATCCGCAGCCTGGCGACCCAGATCCACGGCACCTTCACCCTGCAGGGCGGGGTGGGCACAACGGCCCGCCTTGTCTTCACACCCTAGGGCTCAATGGGCGGTCCGCTCCGATCAGACCGGCCCGGCTGTTCCTTCGTCAGGCAGTAGGTCCCAGCTGTCTGCACCGTCAAACCGCAGCAGGGTCGCGGCCTTGACGATCTCAGGCGGGAACAGGCGGGCATTGATTCCCATGCGATCCTTCGGCGTTTCGCCGATGGGAACCCAGTAAGCTGTGCAGCCACAGGTCCGGCAGCTGTGGGTCGCCAGTGACCGGTCACCCTGGACATAACCAAAGCTGGCGTCTGGCGCCTCCAGGAACTCCACCTCGCTTTGGGGGTAATAGGCCCAAAGTGTCCCCATTCTGCGACACAGACTGCAATTGCAATCTGTGACCGTCACCGGAGCCGAGGCAACCCGCAGCCGGACGGCTCCGCAGTGGCAACTGGCCTCGATCATGTCCGGTCAGGCCGGGATGCGGACAGGCAGGGTCTCATAGCCCTTGACGAAGCTGGAGCGGACCCGGCGCGGTTCCCCCATGACTTCGATGCGGTCCCAGCGCTTGAGGATCTCCTCCCAGACGATTCGCAGCTGAAGCTCGGCAAGACGGTTGCCGACGCAGCGATGGATGCCGAAGCCGAAGGACAGATGCTGGCGCGGGCGCTCGCGGTCGATGATGAAGGCGTCAGCGTTCTCGATAGCTGTGGCATCGCGGTTCCCCGAGACGTACCACATCACCACCTTGTCCCCCTTCTTGATGGTCTTGCCGGCCAGTTCGACGTCTTCAAGGGCCGTGCGGCGCATATGAGCCAGGGGCGTCTGCCAACGGATGATTTCGGGGACCATGCTGGAGATCAGGTCATGATTGGCCCGCAGCTTGTCATACTCAGCCGGGTTCTGGTTCAGGGCCAGAAGGCCGCCGGTGATGGAGTTGCGGGTGGTGTCATTACCCCCGACGATCAGCAGGATGACATTGCCCAGGTACTCGTCCGGGCTCATGTTCCGGGTGGCCTCGCCATGGGCCATCATCGAGATCAGGTCGCCCCGCATGGGCTCATTGACCCGCTCGTTCCACAGCCGGGTGAAATAGGCCAGGCACTCCATCAGTTCGGCCTGCCGGGCTTCCTCCGTCTCCACCAGTCCGCCGGGCATGGGCAGGGAGGTGGCGATATCCGACCAGCGGGTCAGCTTGCGCCGGTCTTCCCAGGGAAAATCGAACAGGGTGGCCAGCATCTGGGTCGTCAGCTCGATGGAGACCTTGTCCACCCAGTCGAACTCCTCGCCGACGGGCAGGGCGTCCAGGATGCGGCAGACCCGCTCGCGGATGATGGGTTCCATCACCTGCAGATTGGCCGGCGACACGATGGGGCTGACCGTCTTGCGCTGAACGTCGTGCTTGGGCTGGTCCATGGCGATGAAGCTGGGCCGGCGCAGGTCCTTGGGCGCATCGCGGATGGTGATGCCGCCCAGGGCGGCGTCGGAGGAAAAGACCTGGTGGTTGGTGTCCACCGCCATGATGTCCTGATAGCGGGTCACCGACCAATAGGAGCCGAACTCGCTGTCCTTGCACCAGTGAACCGGGTCCTCGGCGCGCAGGCGCTCGAAATAGGGCCAGTGTGTATTGGTCCGGAACAGGTCCGGGTCGCCCGGGTTCAGATCGGCGAGGGGGGTGGAATAGGCCCGTGCCCTGGCCTCGTCCTCGAGCCTGATTGCACCGTCAGCCATGGTCCTGTTCCTTCCTGCCCCGTCAGACCGCTCTTTTTGGGCGGTTCATGACTCTGGCCCTCAGGAAACGCCAATCTGGCCGATCCGGCAATGGCAAAGGCCGGTCTAGGTGCCCAGGGCCTTTCGGGTGGAGGCCTCGACCTGGGCGCGGGGGATCAGTCGGGCAGTGGAACTGGCCCGGGCCAGGACCTCTCCGGCGCTATTGAGCAGGCGGCCCTCCAGGAAGGCGGTGGATTTGCCGGCCCGCTCGATCCAGCCCTCTGCAATCACCAGACCGGGTCTGGCCGGGGCAAAGAAGCTGACCTTCAGTTCCAGAGACATCGGGGTCATGTGCTGACCGCCCTGTGGCACCCCCATGGAAATCACCGCATGGGCCATGGCCGCATCGATCCAGCCACAGACAAAGCCCCCCTGAACCACCCCGCCGGAATGGCACATGGCCGGGCTGGCCAGATATTCGATCACCGCCCGGCCATCGGCATTGGACACGACCCTCTGCTGGCCCAGGGAGCGGGCAAGGTCTTCGGGGGGCGAAAAGGGCTGATCGGTCACGGGCAAGCTTTCCAGGAAGTTCGGTCCAGTGTGGCGGCAGGGATGTCGGGGTTCAAGGCCGCAGGAGAGATCCAGCCAGGGCTTCGGGTCAGGTTGCGGCGCGCACCCATACTGGCCGCTTGGTCGCTGCGCAAATCCTGCCCTTAAAGGTTGAGAGGTGGCGGAAGTGCCAATAGGTTGTATTGACCGTTAAGCGCTTCTTTTGATTCCCCATTCTAAGGAGAAGACTTGGGTGTGGACCTGAAAGGCTCGGGACTTACTTCAGGGGTAATGGCATTTTGCCGGCAGTGAAGAGTACCAAGGCACGGAGCCAGCTATGTACGGAATGATCCACCGCGCGGCCCGGGACATGGTTCGCAGTGCAGGTGGCGATGAGCTGTGGGATCGGATCCTCCTTCAGTCAGGCCTGAAAGATGATGAGTTCGTCAGTGCCCTCGCCTATCCGGACGAAACGACCTTCAGGTTGATCGGGGCCGTGGCTGCCGAGATGAATCTGAGCCTTGAGGAGGCTCTCGGGCAGTTTGGTCGCTACTGGATCACTTTCGCCCACGCCAGCAGCTATTCACCCCTGATGAAAATGGCAGGGGATGACCTCTTCGGTTTCTGTGAAAACCTTGACCGGATGCATGCCAGTATCAAGATCAGCCTGCCGGACGTCGATGTCCCGTCCTTCAGGGTCATTGAGACCGGTGACGCCTCGATCCGGATTGGATATCTCTCAAGTCGCGCTGGACTGGAGCCCTTTGTGATCGGTCTGTTCGAAGGATTGCTGGATCACTTCAACCAGACTGGTGAAGTGACCTGTGTGGGCCCCATAGACCAGGGCATTGAGTTCCTCATTCAGATCAAGGGTTGAGACAAGGTCTTGGTAGTCCGCCTGGACGAAGCCCAGCTGAACCTCATCTTTCCTGCCCATATCCGCATCGGGCCGGATCTCTCCATTCTGTCTGTCGGGCCATCGCTACATAGGCTCATGCCCGGGGCTCGGCCTGGGGTCAGGCTCTCGGACCAGTTTCTGATCGAGCGACCGAGGGGCGCGGTAGATTTCGCCGCCTGGGTTCGAGCCAGAGCTCCCTTGCAGATCAGAGCCCTGACGGGGCCTATCTTTCTGCGGGGACTGGTCCTGGCGGATGAGCCAGGCTTTCTGCTCTGCGTAAGCCACGTGGTCAGTGACATGGCCGGGCTTGAAGCCTCGGGGCTGAGAATGACGGACTTTTCAGAGGCGGATTCGTCTCTGAGCGCTATTCTGTCGGCCGGTGTCCAGGCTTCGATGATCGCTGAATCCCGGGAATTGATGCGTGACCTGGCGACAGCCCGGGATGACGCCCTGGCGGCAAGCCAGGCCAAGAGCGCCTTCCTCGCCAATATGAGCCATGAGATCAGGACCCCGCTCAACGGGGTCGTGGGGGTAGTGGGTGCTCTCGCGCGTACTGACCTGACCCCCGCCCAGCGGGAAATGGTTCAGCTGGTCGTGACCTCGGGTCAGACCCTGGAACGCCTGCTATCGGACATTCTGGACCTGTCAAAGGTCGAGGCCGGGCAGCTAGGTCTGGAGTCAGCCCCCTTCTGCCTTTCCAGCGCCATCGAGGACGCTGTCCGGCTGATGCGGGTTCGGGCTGACGACAAGGGTCTCGCCTTTGGCCTGGACCTTGGGCCCGGTGCCGGGGCCTGGGTGATCGGCGATGTGGTCCGCGTCAAGCAGGTGGTCTCCAACCTGGTCTCCAACGCCATCAAGTTCACGACCGAGGGTCGCGTCGATGTAACCGTCAGTGTGCGGAATACACGGGGCGACGATCTGGAAATAGCGGTTGAGGTGCGCGACACCGGGATCGGCTTTGATGCCGAGGCCCGGGAGCGGATGTTCCAGAGATTTGCCCAGGGTGACGGGTCGATCACCCGGCGATTCGGCGGCACCGGCCTTGGCCTCGCCATTTCGCAGGCCCTGGCAGAGGCCATGGGCGGCGAGATCCGCGTGAGTTCTGTCCCCGGAAGCGGCAGCCATTTCGCCCTGAACCTGACTCTGCGTCGTGGTGACCTCGAATCGGAGATCCAGGGCCAGTCCGATGGCGCGCCGTCCTGGCTGGACGAGGTCTCGGCGGCAGGCCGCGCCCTGCGAATCCTGCTGGTGGAGGATCATCCGATCAATCAGCAGGTGGTCAGGCTCATTCTGGAGGGGCAGGGCGTCGAGATCACGACAGCCAATGACGGACTTGAGGCCGTCAACCTGTTCCAGCCCGACAGTTTTGACATCATCCTCATGGATATGCAGATGCCGGTCATGGACGGCCTCAAGGCGACCCGTCTGATCCGGGAACGGGAGCAAGTCGAGGCCCTGGCGCCGGTTCCGATCGCCATGCTTACGGCAAATGCCATGGAAGAACACCGACAGGCGGCGCAGGCGGCCGGGGCGGATTTCCACATCTCCAAGCCCCTGACGCCGGAATCCCTGATCATGGGAATTGAGGCAACCCTCGCCGCGGTTCAGCGGGTCGGCTGACCCAAAGAAAAACCCCGCCGGCGGGTGCCGACGGGGTCAATTCCAGCGATCAGTTGACCTTAGTAGCCCTGGATACGGGCGTAACGATCGCGGTGATAGCTCTGGCTGCCATAGGCGGCTTCACAGGCCCGGGCGCGCTTCATGTAGAAGCCCGAGTCATGGGCGTCGGTCATGCCGATGCCGCCATGCATCTGGACCATTTCGTTGGAGACCAGATGGAAGGTGTCGCCCATCTTGGCCTTGGCCAGGCTGACCAGTTCCGGAACGTCCGGGGTGTCGGCGTCGATGGCGGCCAGGGCGGCCTCAACGGCCGAGCGGGCCAGTTCCAGATCGGTGAACATCTTGGCCGCGCGGTGCTGCAGGGCCTGGAAGGAACCGATGACCTGACCGAACTGAACCCGGACCTTCAGGTAGTCGAGGGTGGTTTCGAAGGCCTGGACGGCAGCGCCGAGCATTTCGGCGCAGATCCCGGCGCGGGCGCGATCCAGGGTCTTTTCCAGAACGTCCCAACCCTTGCCTTCGTCGCCCATGACGGCGTCGGCACCGACCTCGACATTGTCGAAGCTGATATTGGCAGCGCCGCGGCTGTCGGCCAGGGCCAGACGGGTGCGGCTCACGCCCTTGGCATCGGCAGGCACCACGAACAGGGTGATGCCGTCCTTGTCGCCCGGCTGGCCCGAGGTACGGGCCGAGACGATCAGGACATTGGCAGCCATACCTTCGAGCACGAAGGACTTCTTGCCGTTCAGGGTGTAGCCGGCGCCGGACTTCTTGGCTTCCAGAGCGACCTTTTCCGGGGCGTGGTGAGCGCCTTCGTCGACGGCCAGGGCACCGATGGCGGCACCTTCGGCGATCTTGGGCAGCCATTCACCCTTCTGGGCGTCCGTGCCGCCGAGGATCAGGGCCGAGGCGGCCCCGAGGCCCGAGGCCAGCAGGGGAGAGGCGGTGAGGGTGCGGCCCAGCTCTTCCAGGATCAGGCCCATGGAGAGATAGCCAAAGTTCGAACCACCGAAGTCTTCCGGGATGATGACCCCGGCCCAGCCCATTTCCGCCATCTCGTTCCAGGCGGCGGCATCATAGCCCAGCTCGGCTCCGCTATCGCGCATCTTGCGGAAGGCGGTGACGGGCGAGCGTTCCTGGGTCCAGCTCTTCGCGGCATCGCGGAGCATGCTCTGTTCTTCGTTCAGAACGGCCATTTCGTTTATTCCCTAGTCTTTCAATATGTTGTCGGTATGGCGTCCCCGGAGCTCAAGGCTCCGGGAGCCGTTCATCAGTTGTTTTGGGTCAGGTCGGGCAGACCCAGGATGCGCTTGGAAATGATGTTGTTCTGCACTTCCTGGCTGCCGCCATAGATGGTGGTGGCCTTGCCGCCGAGCCAGCCGCGAACGGCACCCAGTTCCTCGGCGGTGAAGGCATCGCCCTCCCAGCCAAGACCCTGATGGCCCATGACCTCGAGGGTCAGCTCGGCCCGGTCCTGCATGACGCGGGTGCCGGCATTCTTCATGATCGAAGTCGCAGCCGACGGACCCGAATTGGAGCGGGATTCCATCATCGAGCGCACGGCCGTCTGCTGGAAGGCGCGGGCGTCGATTTCGTTCATGATGATGCGGGTGCGCAGGTCGGCATCGGAGATGCGGCCCTGTTCGTCGGT
>CAIYZB010000258.1 GCA_903930545.1 uncultured Alphaproteobacteria bacterium | reverse complement strand
GGACCCCCTCAGTCAGCTTCGCTGACAGCTCCCCCAGAGGGGGAGCAATGAGATCGGGATAAATCTTCCCCCTTAGGGGGAGGTGGCACGCGAAAGTGTGCCGGAGGGGGCTAGCGGGAAAAGACGCTGCGGGTCAGGCAGGAAAAGACCAGCCGACCTGCCTCGTCCAGCAGGTCATGCTGGGCGATGATAATGCCCTTGCCCTCGCCCACCGGGTCCTTGCCCATGACGGTCATGCGACCGCGCAGGTTCTCGCCGGCCGGAGGATTGCGCACCCAGCGCAGGGCATCGACCCCCAGGCGCTTGGTTTGGGGCCAGCCCATGGTGGCGCTTGCATCCATCTTGGCCCAGATGGCGTAGACCATGGCATCGGGGGCCCCGCGATCCGTGGGCCAACCGGGGGCGAAGGCCTCGATGAAATTGTTGAGGGCTATGGTCTCCACCCGGGCATCGCCCAGATAGACGACCTGGCCGATGTCAATCTCATCAAAGGATGCAGGCAAGGGAGCTCTCCGGGGCGGATTCAGTGATTCGATGATGATGGCCTCGCCCGGCGACAAGTCGAGCGCTTTGCGGATCGAGATGGTCGGGCCATATAGACTTTAGGCCGAGGGGACAGGAACATGACGCGCGTTTTCGCAATCTTGCTGGGTGTTCTGACCCTGGGTCTCACCGGGGTGGCGCGAGCTGAGCCCGTCAATACCGGACATCTGGTGGCCGAACTTGTGGCCCAGCAGGAGAGCATTGTCCCGGGGGGCAAGGTTCACCTGGCCCTGCGCCAGAAGATCCAGAAGGACTGGCATACCTATTGGCGCAATTCCGGCGATGCCGGCAATGCCACCGAGATCAAATGGACCCTTCCGGCCGGCTGGTCAGCGGGGGAGATCAATTGGCCGGCGCCCGGGCGTTATCTGACCCAGTCGGCCCAGTTCTCCCTGATGAACTATGTCTATGAGGACGAGGTCTTCCTGCCGGTGGAGATCACGGCCCCGGCCTCTGCTCGTCCTGGCGAAAGCGTCACCCTGACCGCGGCGGTCTCCTTCCTGGTCTGTGCGGAGATCTGCGTGCCGGAAGATGCCCTCCTGACCATCAGCCTGCCGGTGACCGCCGAGCCCGGCCCCCTCGACGTCAAATGGGGTCAGAAGATCAGCGACGTCCTGGCCAGTATCCCCAAGCCCGGCCTGGTCTCCGCCGTCTTTGCCCGCAAGGGTCAGAACCTTGCCCTGGCCCTGACCGGCGCGCCCATTGCCGGGGCCGCGGCCGCCGACACCTATTTCTATCCCTTCAAGAGCACGGTCCTTGACCCTACCGCGACCCAGACCGTGGAGCGCGGACCCGAAGGTCTGACCCTGTCCCTGACCCCGGGCTATGACTTCAAGCAGGGCACAGCCCCCACCAGCCTGGATGGCGTTTTGAGCATCGATGGCAAGGCCTATGAGGTCTCCGCCAGCGAAGGGGTCCTGCCTGCCGGTGCGGCCGGTCTGGGACCGCCTGTGGCCGCCGCAGGCTCCAGTGGCGGCCTCGGCCTGGCCCCGGCCTTCCTCTATGCCCTGATCGGCGGGCTGATCCTCAATCTCATGCCCTGCGTCTTCCCGATCCTGGCCATGAAGGCCGCCTCCTTTGCCGGTCACGGCGGCGAGGCCCGAGGTGCCCGCATGCAGGGTCTGGCCTTCATGGCTGGCGTGCTTGCCACCTTCCTTGGCCTGGCCGGGGCCCTGATCGCCATCCGTGCCGGGGGCGCGGCTATCGGCTGGGGCTTCCAGCTCCAGTCCCCGCCTGTGGTGGCAGGCCTTGTCCTTCTGATGCTGGCTGTCGCCCTCAATCTGTCGGGTCTGTTCGAGATCGGCACCTCCCTCCAGGGGGCCGGCACGGGCCTCGCCAGCCGTCAGGGTCTGGCCGGGGCCTTCTTCACCGGTGCCCTGGCCGTGGTCGTGGCCGCCCCCTGCACGGCCCCCTTCATGGGTCCGGCCCTGGGCTGGGCCCTGACCCAGGACGCCGCGGCCGCTCTGATCGTCTTCCTCGGTCTTGGCCTGGGCTTTGGAGCCCCCTTCACCCTGGCGGCCTTTGCCCCGGGTCTGCTGTCGCGCCTGCCCCGTCCCGGTCCCTGGATGGAGACCTTCAAGAAGCTCATGGCCTTTCCGATGTATGGTGCCTCGGCCTGGCTGGTCTGGGTCCTGGCCCAGCAGGCGGGCAACGAGGCCCTGGCCCGGGTTCTGGCCGCCAGTGTGGTCCTGGCCCTGGCCCTGTGGCTGCTCGGGGTTGCCCAGGCCATGGCTGGACAGGGGCGCAAGCCCTGGGTGCGGGGCGTCGTCGGGGCGGCCCTGCTGGCCCTCGCCGCGGTCTCCGTCGTCTGGCCCTCCTGGGAGCCTGCAAAGGGCGAACTGACCGCCGAAGTCTGGAGCCCGGAACGGGTGGCTGCCCTTCAGGCCGAGGGCAAGCCGGTCTTCGTCAATTTCACCGCTGCCTGGTGCGTCACCTGCCAGGTCAATGAAAAGGTCGCCTTTGCCAGCCCGGCGGTGGCCAAGGCCTTTGAAAAGTCCGGCATGGTCTATCTGAAGGGAGACTGGACCCGGAAGGACGCCGTGATCGAGGCGGAACTCGCCCGCCATGGCCGCGCCGGTGTGCCCCTCTATCTGGTCTATCCGGCCAGGGGCGGAGACCCTGTAGTCCTGCCACAGCTGCTCACCGAGGGGCTGGTGCTGGACGCCATCAAGGCGGCTGGGCCCCCTCCGTCACGCTGACGCGTGCCACCTCCCCCTCTGGGGGAGCTGTCGGCGAATGCCGACTGAGGGGGCACCCCCTAGACCGGCGGTGCCGGGGGGGCGGTGATGACCTCGACATTGTCGTTCAGCAGATAGGCCATTTCCCGCATGGCCAGGTCCCGGGCCTTGGGGGTCGGGGCTTCGGTCAGGGCGGTCAGCTTGAGCGGCAGGTCCTGGGAAATGCCCCGCAGGATGCACTTCAGGTCCCCGTCTGTGCCGCGCTGGGCCAGGAGCAGATGACCCTGCATGTCCAGGTCCGAGAGCTTGCGGATCTGGTCGCCAAAGGCCGCGCCGGGTAGTTCGCCCTTGCCGCGGAAAGCGTCGATCTCGGCCTTGAGGGCTCCGGCCCGCGAGACGATGTCGGCAAAGAGGGGCTCCTGGGCCACGGACAGGGCAGGCCCTGCCGGGGCGGGGGTCGACACCGGGCTGGTGGCAGCGAGCCAGAAGAAGGCGAGGGAGGCTACGGCGTCGCAGGACATGGATTTTTCACAGCTGAAGTCCAGGGTGGCGGCAAGCCTAGTCCCAACATGGTAAACGCGCCTTTACCCTATAAGCCGGAACCTGATCGCCATGCCTGACCAAGCCAATGCCTGGGCCCGCCTGATCGACCTCGCCGAGGCCAATGGGGCGGCAAGCCGATCCCTCGCCGGACTTTTTGCGGTCGAACCGGATCGTCTGGCGAGACTGAGCCTGGAGGTGGCGGGTCTCTATCTGGACCTGTCCAAACAGGCCCTGTCCCTGACCGAGCTGGAGGCCGCCCTCGATCTGGCCCGGGCCAGCGGGCTCGAGGACCAGCGCGAGCGGCTGTTTGCCGGTGACATCCTGAACCCCTCCGAAGGCCGCCCCGCCCTGCACATGGCTCTGAGGGCCGGTAGGGGGGCCGATTTCCGCGCTGATGGCGAGCCGGTCTCTGCCGAGGTCGAAACCACCCTGGCCCGGATGAACGACCTGGCCAGCCGGGTCCGGTCTGGTGCCCTGACCGGGGCCACCGGTCAGGCAATCCGGACCGTGGTCCACATCGGCATAGGGGGCTCCGACTTCGGGCCGCGCCTGGCCTGGGAAGCCCTGAAGCCCCTCGACCCAGTGATCGATCTGAGGTTCGTGGCCAATGTCGACCCGGCCGAGGCGGCGGC
>CAIYZB010000257.1 GCA_903930545.1 uncultured Alphaproteobacteria bacterium | reverse complement strand
TGACGCGATGAGCCTGCGCAACCTTGCCCTTGGCCTTCTGGCCCTGCTGACCCTTCCCGCCCTGGCCCATGCCCAGTCCGGGATCCAGACCTATGCTGGCGGACCCACCAACGCCGCCGTAGTCCGGGTTGATCTCTCGCCGGCGGGTGGGGCAGTCCAGAACCTGTCCGTCCCGGCAGGCAAGTCGGCGGTCATTGAACTGCCGGTGGACGCCCGGGATATCATCGTCACCAATCCCACCGTGGCGGATGCGCTTCTGCGCACCCCGCGCCGGATCTTCATCCTGGGCCTCAAGGCCGGCCAGACCGATGCCGTCTTCTTTGATGGCACGGGACGAAAGATCCTGTCCCTGAATGTCCGGGTCGACCAGGACACATCCTCCATCGCCCAGACCATCAACCGCATCATTCCCGCCGCCAAGGTCCGGGTGGACGCGATCAATTCCAGCATCATCCTGTCCGGCGAAGTGGCCAATCTGGGCGATGCCGACAAGGCCATGCAGATTGCCCGCGCGGCTGTGGAAAAGCCTGACAGCCAGGTCCTCAACATGATGTCCATCGCGGGCAAGGACCAGGTCATGCTCAAGGTGCGCATCGTGGAGATGCAGCGCAATGTCATCAAGCAGCTGGGTTTCAACCTCAGCGCTGTCCTGAACCAGATCGGCGAGCCCCAGTATCTGCTGGGAACGGCGGCGAGCTTTGCCGTGAATGGATCCCTGCTGGGCGGCCTGGCCGGGGGCTATGCCCTGGACACCACCAAACAGCCCCAGGTCATCGTGCCCTGCGTTGGCGCCGGCTGGCAGCCGGGAGACAAGTGCTCGATCGTCGATCGCAATGCCGGTGTTGCCGTCCCCAAGGACACTGCCGGCGACCCTGGTCTCAACAAGGCCGAGGGCACGCTGAAGGCCTTTGAGCGGGTAGGCCTCGTCCGTACCCTGGCCGAGCCCAACCTGACCGCGGTCTCCGGGGAATCGGCCAAGTTCCTCGCGGGTGGCGAATATCCGATCCCGGTGGCCCAGGATGCCCAGGGCCAGATCACCGTGGAATTCAAACCCTTTGGTGTTGGCCTCGGCTTCACCCCCGTGGTCCTGTCCTCCGGCCGCATCGCCCTGAAGATCTCCACCGAGGTCTCCGAACTGACCACGACCGGAGCCTTTTCGGTCAATAGCTCGGCTTCGTCGACCAGCCTGACCATTCCCGCCCTGAATGTCCGCCGGGCCGAGACCAGCGTGGAACTGCCTTCGGGCGGATCCATGATGATTGCCGGCCTCCTGCAGGAAAAGACCAAGCAGAACCTTGATGGCCTGCCGGGCATGACGACCTTGCCGGTCCTGGGAAGCCTGTTCCGCAGCCGCGACTATCTGTCGGGTGAGACCGAGCTGGTGGTGATCGTCACCCCCTATATCGTCACCCCCACCAGCCCTGATCGCCTCCAGACCCCGGCCGATGGCTTCAGGGTCGCTGATGACGCCTCCACCCTGCTCCTGGGCCAGCTCAACAAGGCCTATCGTACCAAACCCCAGGCCGGCGGCCGGACCTATCAGGGGCCTCATGGCTACGTGATCGAATGACCCAGTCCCGCGCTCTCTTCACGCCTTTCGTTGTCCTGGCCCTCGTCGGTAGCCTGGGGGCCTGTGCCTCGAAGGTGCCCGGCCGTATCGACAAGGCTGAGACCCCCACAGAGCACTTCCCTCTGACGGCCAAGGAACAGCCCCATGAGATCGCCCTGGCGGTCCATGCCAATGGCGTGTCCCAGACCCAGGCCAATGCGCTCTCCAACTTCGTCGATGACTGGCAGGCTGCCGGGCGCGGCATCATCTCCATTCAGGCCCCGGTTGGCGGTGCTGACCCGGCCATGGCCGGGCGCATGGGTGACTTCGTCACCGATGCCCTGATCGCCATCGGCGTCGACCAGTCTGCCATCCAGCTGCTTGGCTATGATGCCCAGGGCTCCGCCGTGGCCCCGATCCGGGTCAGTTATCAGGCCCTCGAAGCGGTCGTTGCCCCCTGCGGCCTTAAGTGGGGCAATCTGTCCAGCTCGGCGACCAACCAGGTCCAGCAGAACTTCGGCTGTGCCGTCACGGCCAATATGGCCGCCCAGATTGCCAATCCCGCTGACATTCTCGCCCCTCAGGGTCTGACCCCGGTGGATGCCGCCCGCCGACAGCTGGTGGTCGACAAATACCGCAAGGGCGAACTGACCTCCTCGGCCAAGGATGACCAGGCCCAGGGCGTCGTTTCGAATGCGGTGAAGTGATGAACTCTGCCGCCAACCCCGATCCCTTTGACCTGGATTTCGATGCGGATGACGAGTTCACCAGCTCGCCCCGTGCATCAGATCCCTTTGCCGACTTTCCGCCGGCCCGTGCCCCGGAGGCTCCGGAAGTTCCCCTTCGGCCTGTGATGCGGGATTTCGACGGCGGAGATCCGCTGTCTGACGACCTGCATCAGCCTGAACCCCCCTCACGCCTGCCCAATGCGGTCCATGAGATGATTGCCGGGGCCGAGGCGGCCTTTGGCGAGTCCAGCCTGCCCCGGATCACGATCCATATCTTCTGTGAACAGGCCGAGACGGCGGAGCTGTCTGAACGGGCGGCACAGGACCGCCGCATGGAACGCGCCGTGGTGGTCACCCGCATGGGGGGCCTCGCCTCAGCGCTGCAGATCTATCAGAACCAGCCGACCCCCTCCCTTGTGGTGGTGGAAAGCCGCGATCCAGCGCCGCAGCTTCTGGCCCAGCTGGATGCCCTGGCCGAGGTCTGCGACCCCGGCACCAAGGTGGTGCTGGTGGGCTCCGCCAATGATATCGCCCTCTATCGCGAGCTGATGCGTCGCGGGGTGTCGGAATATCTGGTTCCGCCCTTCAATGCCCTGCAGCTGGTTCGCACGGTCACCAGCCTCTATGCCGACCCCTCCGCGCCATTTGTCGGTCGTCAGATCGCTTTCTGCGGCGCCAAGGGCGGGGCAGGGGCCTCTACCATCGCCCACAATGTCGCCTATTCCATCACGGAGCGGCTCCAGACCGGTGCCGTCCTGGTGGACCTTGACCTGCCCTTCGGAACGGCGGGGCTGGACTTCAATCAGGACCCCCTGCAGGGGGTTGCAGATGCCCTGAGCCAGCCCGACCGCCTCGACCCGGTCCTGATGGACCGGATGATGGCGCGCTGCACAGAGCGCTTGTCGCTGTTTGCAGCTCCGGCAAATCTGGACACTGACTACGACATCGCCTCTGAGGCCTTTGACGAGGTCACCCAGAAGATCAGGGGCGCGGCCCCCTTCGTCGTCCTGGACCTGCCCCACATGTGGACGGCCTGGACCCGCAAGATCCTGCTGACCTCCGATGACCTGGTCATTGTGGCCACGCCGGACCTCGCCTCCCTGCGCAATGCCAAGAACATGGTGGACCTTGTCCGCCGGGCCCGTCCCAATGATGCCCCACCGCGCCTGGTCCTGAACCAGGTTGGTGTGCCTGGTCGTCCCGAGATCCCGGTGAAGGACTTCGGCGAGGCCCTGGGCCTGACGCCTTCCCTGGCCCTGCCCTGGGACCCCAAGCTGTTCGGCCAGGCGGCCAATAATGGCCAGATGCTGGCCGAGGTCTCGGCCCGGGCCAAGGCATCGGAAGGTCTGGATGACCTCGCCCAGCAGATTGCCCGGCGCGATCCGCCGCCGACCCAGAAGTCGTCCCTGTTCTCCGGCCTGTTCAAGAAGAAGTAGATGTTCGGAAAGCGTCCGTCCGAGGGGGCTGGCCCCACGCCGGTTCGCCCGCCGCCCCCGCCCGTGGCGGAAGGGGCGGCCATTGCGACGCGCCCGCAGCATATCGACCCCGACACGGTCTCTGCCGGTGGCGCGGCCATGGCGGCCAAGGATCGTGCCAGCGCGGCGATCAACGGACCCAAGTCCACCGCTGCCTTCGAACAGCTGCGTGCAGCCCAGGGCCCGGCCTCTGCGACCCAGGTGGTCCGGGAACAGAGCGACTACTACCACGCCACCAAGACCATCATCTTCAATGCCCTGATCAATACGATCGATCTGGCCCAGCTGGCTCAGCTGGACGCCAAACAGGCGGCCGAGGAAATCCGCGATATCGTCGCCGAGCTGGTGGCGATCAAGAACGTGTCCATGTCCGTGTCCGAACAGGACATGCTGGTCCAGGACATCATCAATGACGTGCTCGGCTATGGGCCCCTGGAACCCCTCCTGGCCCGGGATGACATTGCCGACGTCATGGTCAATGGCGCGGGACGGGTCTTCATCGAAGTGGGGGGCAAGGTCCAGCTGACCAATGTCCGCTTCCGCGACAACACCCAGCTGATGAACATCTGCCAGCGGATCGTCAGCCAGGTCGGCCGCCGGGTGGATGAAAGCTCCCCCATCTGCGACGCCCGTCTGCCCGATGGCTCCCGCGTCAATGTGATTGCGCCGCCCCTGGCTCTGGACGGTCCCACCCTGACCATCCGGAAGTTCAAGAAGGACAAGCTCACCATGAAGGACCTGGTGGACTTCAAGTCCATCAGCCCGGAGGGCGCGCGGGTTCTGGGGGTCATCGGGGCCTGCCGCTGCAACATCATCATTTCCGGCGGCACGGGCTCGGGCAAGACCACCCTGCTGAATACACTGACGGCCTTCATCGATCCCACCGAGCGGGTCATCACCTGTGAGGATGCCGCCGAACTCCAGCTGCAGCAGCCCCATGTGGTGCGTCTCGAAACCCGGCCTCCCAACCTTGAGGGCCAGGGTCAGATCACCATGCGCGATCTGGTGAAGAACTGCCTGCGGATGCGTCCTGAACGGATCATCGTCGGCGAAGTCCGTGGCCCGGAGGCCTTTGACCTGCTCCAGGCCATGAACACGGGCCATGACGGGTCCATGGGCACCCTCCACGCCAACAGTCCTCGCGAGGGGATCAGCCGGATGGAGTCCATGATCACCATGGGCGGATACGGCCTGCCTTCGAAAACCATTCGTGAAATGATCGTCGGCTCTGTGGATGTGATCATCCAGGCTACCCGCCTGCGGGATGGCTCACGCCGCATCACCCATATCACCGAGGTCGTGGGCCTCGAGGGTGACGTCATCATCACCCAGGACCTCTTTGTCTATGAGATCACCGGCGAGGACGCCGAGGGCAAGGTTCTGGGGCGTCACCGGTCCACCGGCATCGCCCGGCCCCGCTTCTGGGACCGTGCCCGCTATTACGGCCTGGAGCGCGAACTCGCCGAAGCCCTGGACTCGGCGGAGTAGGGCCCATGTTCGTCACCCTGCTTGCGGCCATTCTGGGCTTTGTCACCATTGCCGGTCTGGGCCTGGCCCTGGCGGGCTCGGGTCCGTCAAATGCCAAGGCCCTGAAGCGCACCCAGGCCATTGCCGGCGGGCGAGAGGCCCGTGAGGCCCGCCGCCGGCCCGCCATCAGTGCCCAGGACACCCGGCGTCGCCAGATCCTGAAGACCCTGCGTGACCAGGACCGCCAGCAAAAGAAGGCCACCCTCACCGTCGGCGCCAAGATGCAGCAGGCGGGGCTGGAGGAGAACCTGAAGGGGTTCTGGATTGTCTCCGCCGTGGTCGGCATCGTCGTGTTCGGCGTGCTTCTGGTCCTTCGTCAGTCTCCCCTGGTTGCCCTTGGCCTGGGCTTCGGGGCTGGCTTTGGCCTGCCGCGCTGGGTGCTCGGATTTCTGGCGGATCGCCGGATCAAGAAGTTCACGGAAGTCTTTCCTGACGCCATGGACATCATCGTCCGGGGCATCAAGTCCGGCCTGCCCGTCCATGACTCCCTGCGCATCATCGGCCAGGAAACCTCCGAACCCCTGGCGGGCGAATTCAAGCGCCTGACCGAGAGCATCGGCATGGGGGCTTCCGTCGATCAGTCCCTGGACAAGATGTATGAGCGTATGCCTACCCCGGAGGTGCGCTTCTTCTCCATCGTCCTGGCCATCCAGCAGAAGACCGGCGGCAACCTGGCCGAGGCCCTTGGCGGACTGTCCACAGTGATCCGGGCCCGCAAACTCATGCGGGAAAAGATCAAGGCCCTGTCCGGCGAAGCCGTGGCCTCGGCCATCATCATCGGCTGTCTGCCCCCAGGGGTCGTCCTGCTGATCAGCCTGATCGCCCCGGACTATATGCATCCGATGTTCACCGACCGGCGTGGCCACATGATGCTCATGGTGGGTGGGTTCTGGATGGCGCTGGGGGTCTTCACCATGCGCAAGATGATCAACTTCAAGTTCTAGGGGGCGGGCATGAACCTGGTGAATGTCCTGACCGACCCGGACAATATCCTTACCGGCTTCGTGGCGATTGTCTGCTTCGCCACCATACTGACCATCCTGTCGCCCATGGTGGCCCGCACCAGTCTGGAGACCCGTCTCAAGTCGGTCTCGACGCGGCGGGAAGAGTTGAGGCGCAAGTCCCGGGAAGCCATGACCGGACGATCCAAGCCGGGCCAGACCAGTGGCCTGCGCCATACCGATACCGGGCTCTACAAGAAGGTGGTGGAACGTCTGCAGCTATCGCGGCTGCTGGAAGATCCCCAGGTCGTCGACAAGCTGGCCCAGGCGGGCTTCCGCGGCCCCAAGCCGGTCTCCACCTTCTACTTCTTCAGGTTTGTCCTGCCTTTTGCCTTCTGCGCGGCGATCGCCTTCTATCTTTTCGTGATCAATGACTTCGGGCTCCCGCCCATGAGCCGGGTGACCTTTTCGATCGCTGGCCTGACCCTGGGCTACTACGCCCCCAATATCTATATTTCCAACATCGCCCAGAAGCGGCGGGAATCCATCGTCGGGGCCTTTCCGGACTCCCTCGACCTGCTGCTGATCTGCGTCGAATCCGGCATGTCCATCGAAGCGGCGATCCAGAAGGTCAGCCAGGAGATCGGCGGCACCTCCATCGAGCTGGCCGAGGAAATGACCCTGCTGACCGCAGAGCTGTCCTACCTGCCCGAGCGGCGCAATGCCTATGAGGGGCTGGCTCGGCGGACCAATCATCCGGGTATCAAGTCGGTGACCACGGCCATGATCCAGGCCGAACGCTATGGCACGCCCCTGGCGGCAGCCCTGCGGGTCATGTCCAAGGAAAACCGGGACATGCGCCTGGCCTCGGCGGAAAAAAAGGCCGCCCAGCTGCCGGCCAAGCTCACGGTTCCGATGATCGTGTTCTTCCTGCCGGTGCTGTTCATCGTGATCCTCGGCCCGGCCGTGATCAAGGTGCAGGACATGATGGCATCCGGTGCCGGACCCCAATAGGTCCCGGCCCCCTAAAGACGCCCTATTGGGCCGTCTTCAAGGTATCCCAGTTGCGTCCGCCACCGGCGGCTGAGGCCGCCCGCAGATAGGCCAGATTATTGGCCACGGCCTCCGGCGGCAGATCCTGACGCGCCAGCTTCTCGGCCTCGTCCAGACGTCCCTGAAGACCCAGGATCAGGGCGAGGTTCTGGCGAACCGCCACCGTGGCGTCAGGGCGTGCGGCGGCTTCCCGAAGCAGGGCCTCGGCTCGGGCCGGATTGTCATGGGCAGCATAGAAGAGCGCCAGGTTGGTCAGGACCCCGGGGTTTTCCGGTGACAGCTTCTGGGCCTGAAGGTGGGCGGCCAGGGCCTCGTCGTCGCGGTCGGCCTGTTCATAGGCGACACCGAGCAGGCTCGCCGCTCGCCAGTCCTTGGGGGCCAGGGCCAGGGCCTGACGCGCCGGATCAATGGCATAGAAGCCCTGTCCCTTGGAGACATGGGCCCGGGCCACCTCCATCAGGGCGTCATAGTTGGCGGGGGTGAGCACCAGTACCCGCTGGGCGGCCTGGATGGCGTCGTCGTACTGTCCCAGGGTTCTCAGGGCCTCGGCGAGGCGCACACCGGCCTCCGTGTCGCGAGGATCGAGATCGGCCTCGCGGGCCCAGAAGGCGGCGCGGGCCAGGGGTTCCAGGCGCACAGCGAGCTGGCGTTCCTCAGGGGTTCCACGTCGGGGACCAGCCTCGGCCTCGGCGGCGGCGGCCGGCTTGGTTTTCACAGGCTTGGCCATGGCCGGGACCACAAGGGTCAGGCTGAGCGCAGTTGCGACAAGGGCCGACATGCGACACATGGAAGTAAGGCTCCTGAATGAGGCCCGCAGTCTCCCGCTGGTGCCCATAAGGAAGCGTTAAGCATAACTGGAAAGCCCGAAGCGATGTCCGCCGTGATCCTCGATGCCGCCGCCCACCCGGATGCCATAACTGTCCATGGTCTCACCGAGGACGCCCTTGGACCCTGGCTGGCCGGGGCAGATCCGGCGGTGGCCGCCTTTGCCAGCCTGTCGGAATTCAAGGCCCGGGCCGGGCAGCTGGTCGTGGTGCCGAGTTCAGAGGGCAAGCTGGGTCAGGTCCTGTTCGGCCTGGGCAAGGGTGGCGATGCCATGACCTTCCGCCAGCTGCCTACCCGCCTGCCTGCCGGCGTCTATCGTCTGGCGCAGATGCCGCAGGGGCTTGATCCGGAACAGGTTGCCATCGCCTTTGCCCTCGGGACCTATCGTTTCGACCGCTACAAGGCGACCAAGGCCAGCAAAACGGTGTCCCTGGCTGTTGAGGGCCTCGACATCGCCGAGGTGCTCAGTGTGGCCCAGGCCTGTGCCCTGACCCGCGACATGATCAATACCCCGGCCAATGACATGGGGCCGCTCCAGCTCGAGACCATCGCCCGGGAGATCGCCGAACAGCACGGGGCGCAGATCACGGTCATTGTTGGCGAAGGCCTGCTGGAAGCCAATTACCCGGCCGTTCATGCCGTCGGCCGTGCCGCTGTGCCTGAGCGCGCACCGCGCATGATCGAGATCAGCTGGGGCAAGGCGGATCATCCCCTGATCGCCCTGGTGGGAAAGGGCGTTGTCTTCGACACCGGCGGCCTCGACATCAAGCCCTCTGCCGGCATGCGGCAGATGAAGAAGGATATGGGCGGGGCTGCCCATGTCCTGGGTCTGGCCCGGATGATCATGACCGCTGGACTGCCAGTGCGCCTGTCCGTCCTGATCCCTGTGGTGGAGAATGCCATTTCAGGCGACGCCATGCGTCCTGGCGATATTCTGGACAGCCGCAAGGGCCTCACCATCGAGGTGGGCAATACCGATGCGGAAGGCCGCCTCGTACTGGCCGATGCCCTGACCCGGGCGGAGGAACTGGAGCCCGTCCTGACCATCGACATGGCCACCCTGACCGGTGCGGCCCGCATGGCGCTCGGGCCCCAGCTGCCGCCCTACTATACCGATGACGAGACCCTGGCGGGCCAGATCGAGGCCGCAATGACCCAGGTCTCTGACCCCCTGTGGCGGATGCCCCTGTGGAAGGGCTATGTCGACGCTCTCGACAGTGATCTGGCCGACATCAAGAATGACCCTGATGCCTGGGCCCAGGCGGGTTCAGTCACGGCCGCCCTCTTCCTCCAGCGCTTTGCCCCCGCCGGGGCCTGGGTGCATTTCGACATCTTTGCCTGGAACCCGCGGGGCCGTCCTGGCTTCACCACCGGCGGCGAGGCCCAGGCGATCCGTACCCTCTATCGCGTCATCCGGGACCGGTTTGCATGAGCCACGATCCCCGTCTGACCTTGGCCCGGCCCGATCTGGCTGACCGCACCCTGCAGGGGGTGGTCCGGGCGGAGGCCTATGGCGATCCCGTGACCCATCAGGGTCGGGTGCCCGCCACCGGGATCCATCGTCTTGCCGACCCGGCCAGCGAGCAGATGGATCAGCTCCTGTTCGGTGAAATCTTCCGGGTGCTTGAGGTCAGGGACGGCTGGGCCTGGGGTCAGGCCGGTCGAGATGGATATGTTGGCTTTGTCCGGGACGCCGACCTTGACCCTGCCGGCGGCCCGCCGACCCACAGGATCTCGGCGATCCGCACCTATGGCTTTGCAGAGGCTTCGATCAAGAGCCGGGCCCATGGGCCCTTTTCCCTCAACAGCCTTGTGACGGTGGTCGGCCGGGAGGGGCGTCTGGTCCAGGACCAGACCGGCCTGTGGTTTACCGAGAGCCATCTTCAGCCTGTCGGTCGCGTCGAGGCCGACCCTGTGACGGTGGCGCAGCGTTTTCTGGGTGCGCCCTATCTCTGGGGTGGCCGCGAGAGCCTCGGCCTCGACTGCTCAGGTCTGGTGCAGCAGGCCCTGATGACCTGCGGCAAGGCCTGTCCCCGCGATACGGATCTGCAACAGACCCTGGGGGTCGCTGTGGAGCCTGAGGCCCTGCAAAGGGGAGATCTGGTCTTCTGGAACGGCCATGTGGCCCTGATGCTGGATGGCGCGCAGATGATCCACGCCAATGCCTTCCATATGGCCACGGCCATAGAACCCCTGGCAGAGGCCAGGGCGCGCTATGTCTCTGTGGGGGTGGGAGAGCCCACGGCGTACCGCAGGCCCTGATCCGATCTTACTTCGCGGCCGGGGCCGCAGCAGCCGGAGCCGCGGCAGGCGCACCTGCCGCCGGGGCGGCAGCAGCATCAGCCGGAGCCGCTTCCGCACCTTCAGCCGGAGCAGCCGGAGCAGCTGCAGCGGGGTTCGGAGCCGGGAAGGGGATCGTGCCGCCCTGGGCGTGCAGATAGGCGATCAGATTGATGCGATCCTCGGACTTCTTAAGGCCGACGAAGCTCATCTTGGTGCCGGAGATGTATTTCTGCGGGGCGTGGAGGAAGCCGGAGATATCCTCATACTGCCAGGTGCCGACCTTGGTGCCGTGCTCGACCATGCCGGCCGAATAGGCGAAGCCTGCGTGGGAGCCCGGCTTGCGGCCGATGACGCCCCAGAGGTTCGGGCCCGTGCCATTGGCACCGCCGTTATCGATGGAGTGGCAGGACTTGCACTTGGCAAAGACGGCCTCACCGGCCTTGACGTCCGCGACGGGCAGGACGGTTCCCCAGTCAATGGGCGCTTCCACGGCCGGGCCACCTTCGCCACCGGCTTCAGCCACCTCGATGGCATAGCCCGGCTTTTCCATCCCGTGCGTCGCAAAGACGCTCGTCGACAGTTCGCGGAGGCCGACAACGGCCAGACCAGTCGCCAGGACTGCGCCTGCGATCTTGTTGAAGTTGAGGTCGCTCATCGTGCTTACTCGGCCCTCTTCACGGCCGGCCCCTGGGCCGGCGCAAACACGGGAATCCCCGCCCCTTATTGCGCCCGGCTCTCTTACACGCTACCGGCGCTCGCGCAACCGGCCAGTTGGCCCGTCTGGACAGTCATGAACCCTATCGTTCTTATCCCCGCCCGAATGGCCGCCACCCGCCTGCCCGGCAAGCCCCTCGCCGACATCGAGGGAACGCCAATGATTGTCCGGGTTCTGAGGCAGGCGGAGGCTGCAGGTATAGGCCCTGTGGCCGTGGCCGCCGGGGATCAGGAAATCGTGGATGCCGTTATTGCCGCAGGGGGCCGTGCCGTTCTGACCGACCCGGACCTGCCCTCGGGCTCCGACCGGATCCTTGCTGCCCTCAAGACCCTCGACCCCGACGGTCACCATGATGTGGTGATCAATCTGCAGGGCGACATCCCCTTCATTGCGCCGTCTGTGGTGAAGGCGACAGCGGATCTGCTGGACGTGCATCCGGATTGCGACGTCTCTACCGTGATGGTGGCCCAGGCCAGGCCAGACGAACGGACCAATCCCGACATCCCCAAGGTGGTTGCCGCCATGCAGCCCGACGGGCGCAGCGCCCGGGCGCTCTATTTCACCCGCTCGGTTCTCTATGGCGACCAGCCGGTCTGGCTTCACCACGGCATCTATGGCTATCGTCGTACAGCCCTTGAGCGGTTCTGCGCCGCCCCGCCCTCTCCCCTGGAAAAGCTGGAGCGGCTCGAACAGCTCCGCGCCCTGGAAATGGGGATGCAGATCTGGGTGACCGTCATTGATGAGGCCCCGATCTCTGTGGACAATCCTTCCGACCTCGAACGGGCCCGGGCCCATGCAAGGACCCTGTCATGAGCCTGGGACGCATCGCCTTTCAGGGAGAGCTTGGGGCCAATAGCCACGAGGCCTGCACCACCTATTTCCCCGACCATGAGCCCGTGCCCTGTCCCTCCTTCGAGGCGGCCTTCGAGGCGGTGACCTCCGGTGAGTGCGTCCTTGGCATGATCCCGGTGGAGAACTCCATCGCCGGTCGGGTGACCGAGGTCCATCACCTTCTGCCGGGCTCTGGCCTGAAGATCATTGGCGAGAAGTTCAAGCCGATCCATTTCCAGCTCATGGCCAATCCAGGGGTCAAGATCGAAGACCTAAAGACGGTGGCCTCCATGCCCATCGCCTTTGGCCAGTGCCGCAAGACCATCCGCCGCCTGGGCCTGCGCACCGAGCCCGTGGGGGATACGGCGCTCGCCGCCAAGCGCCTGGCCGAACAGCCCAATCCTACGGGGGCGGCCATCTCCCCGGCCCTCGCCGCGCGGCTCTATGGTCTGGAGATCCTGGCGCGGGATATCGAGGACGAACCCAATAACACCACCCGCTTCCTGGTCATGACCGCCGACCAGGATCCCGCGCCGCCGCCCATGGGCACCGAGTGCGTGACCAGCTTTGCCTTCCGGGTCCGCAATATCCCGGCGGCCCTCTATAAGGCGCTCGGCGGGTTCGCTACCAACGGCGTCAACATGACCAAGCTGGAAAGCTACATGGAGAACGGGGCCTTCACGGCGACCTTCTTCTATTCAGAGGTCGATGGCCGTCCCGAGGACGACCACCTGGCCCGGGCCTTCGAGGAACTGCAGTTCTTCTCGGAGAAGTTCGAGATCCTCGGGGTCTATCCCGCCGATCCCTACCGCAAGCACGTGGCCTAGTCCGCTTCCTCGGCCCAGGATTTCAGCAGCTGGTGGGCGATGGCCATGGCTCCGGGCGCGAAGGTGTCCGGCACCTTTCCGGCGATCAGGTCCCGGGCCTCGGCGCGGGTGAACCAGCGGACCTCTGACAGCTCGGTCTGGTCCGGGGTGGCCTGGTCATCCTCCACCTGGGCGATCAGGCCGATCATCAGGGAGGAGGGATAGGGCCATGGCTGGGTGGAGTGATAGGCGACGCTGAGGGTCTTTAAGCCAGCCTCCTCGTTCAGTTCCCGGGCGCAGGCCTCCTCGATGCTCTCACCGGGCTCCAGGAAGCCGGCCAGGGCCGAGAACATGCCCTTGGGCCAGATCTCCTGACGGCCCAGCATGCAGCGGTCCTCATGGACGGCCAGCATGATCACCACAGGATCGGTGCGGGGGAAGTGTTCGGCCTTGCAGGACGGGCAGATCCGCTTCCAGCCGCCCTCGGCCACCTGGCTGGGTTCACCACAGGCTGAACAGTGACGATGACGGCGACGCCATTCGAACATCTGCTTGGCGGTCGCGGCCATGGCCGCCTCGGTGGCGGGCAGGCGCAGGGCCATGGCCCGCAGATCCTCGAATCGCCCGAGGCCCTGAAGCGGACCATCGGCAGGATCGGCCGCGCCTTCCAGGTCCACGGCAAAGACCGCAGTGTCCTTCCAGAGCCCCAGGAACAACAGCTGTTCCGAGCCCCCGGCCAGGTCCTCGACCATGCGGGCGGGCAGATAGGCCAGCTGGATCCCGCCGTCGGAGGACTTCTCCACAAAGGGTTTGCCGTTCCAGATGGCGATCCCGAGGGAGTCGGACGCGGCCAGCTGCTGGGCAAGCCAGGCGGTGTCGGTTCGGCGCTCGCTGGCGCGGTTCAGCGGGTTGCCGGCGAAGGTGTTTTGAAAGGCTGTCAGAGGCATGAGTCCATTGATAGCGTCGCAGAGCCTTGCATGCGAGCCTCCATGCCGCGATATAGGGGGCGGAGATCGGCGACGGGCGGACGCCTCGCCAACCCGGTCAGGTCCGGAAGGAAGCAGCCGTAACGAGTTTCGCTTCGGGTCGTCGTTCGGTCTCCACCCTGCCACATCCGGACGCCCATGGCTGACGAAGACCTCACGCTCGAATCGCCGACGCCCGAGCGTGATCCCGACGCCCCGGACATGTTTGGCAGTCTGCCTGCCGTAAAGGCGGGGGAGTCGGCGGCCTATACGGTCATCGCCCGGAAATACCGGCCCCAGAACTTCGATGATCTCTATGGCCAGGAGGCCATGGTCCGCACCCTGCGCAATGCCTTTGCCAGCAAGCGGATCGCCCACGCCTTCATGCTCACCGGGGTGCGCGGAGTCGGTAAGACCACCACCGCTCGGCTTCTGGCCCGGGCGCTCAACTACGACACCGACACGGTCCATGAACCGACCCTCGACCTGACCACCGAGGGCCGGCACTGCAAGGCCATTGTCGAAGGCCACCACATGGATGTGCTGGAGCTGGATGCCGCCAGCCGCACCGGTGTGGCCGACATGCGCGAACTGCTGGACGGGGTGCGATATGCCCCCGTGGAGGCCCGCTACAAGGTCTATATCATCGACGAGGTCCACAT
>CAIYZB010000256.1 GCA_903930545.1 uncultured Alphaproteobacteria bacterium | reverse complement strand
TCGCGCAGGCGCGCGGCGGTCTCGAATTCCAGATCGGCGGCGGCCTGACGCATCCGGCTTTCCAGATCCCGCAGGGTGGCCTTGAAATTGTCCCCCAGGAAGGGCTTTGAGCCCTCCTCGGCGACACCAGCCGGAACCGTGACCCGGTCCTTCTCATAGGGGCTGGCCAGGATGTCCTTGATGTTGGACTTGATGCTTTCCGGGGTGATGCCATTGGCCAGGTTGTACTGGGTCTGTTTCTCCCGACGCCGCGAGGTCTCGGCCATGGCGCGTTCCATGGAGCCGGTGATCCGGTCGGCATAGAGGATGACCCGGCCATCCACGTTCCGCGCAGCACGGCCGATGGTCTGGATCAGGCTGGTCTCCGAGCGCAGGAAGCCTTCCTTGTCGGCATCCAGAATGGCCACCAGTCCGCATTCCGGGATGTCCAGACCCTCCCGCAGCAGATTGATGCCGATCAGGGCATCAAAGGCCCCGAGCCTCAGGTCCCGGATGATCTCGATCCGCTCCAGGGTATCGACGTCGGAGTGCAGGTAGCGCACCCGGATCCCCTGCTCGTGCATGTATTCCGTCAGGTCCTCGGCCATCTTCTTGGTCAGGACCGTGATCAGGGAGCGATAGCCCCCCGCCGTGGTCTGGCGGACCTGATCGATGACGTCATCCACCTGGGAGAAGCCATCCTTGACCACGGGCTTCACCTCCACCGGGGGATCGATCAGGCCCGTGGGGCGGATCACCTGCTCGGCGAAGACCCCGCCGGTCTTCTCCATTTCCCAGGAGCCGGGGGTGGCCGAGACATGGACCGTGGCCGGACGCATGGCCTCCCATTCCTCGAACTTCAGGGGGCGGTTATCGAGGCAGGACGGCAGGCGGAAGCCGTATTCGGCCAGGGTGAACTTGCGCCGATAGTCGCCGCGATACATGCCGCCGATCTGGGGCACGGTCTGGTGGCTCTCGTCGACGAAGAGCAGGGCATTGTCGGGGATGTATTCGAAGAAGGTCGGCGGCGGCTCGCCGTGGCGGCGGCCGGTGAGATAGCGGCTGTAGTTCTCGATCCCGGCGCAGGACCCCGTGGCCTGGATCATCTCGATATCGAAGGTGGTGCGCTGTTCCAGCCTCTGGGCCTCCAGCAGCTTGCCATTGGCCACCATCCAGTCGAGGCGTTCCTTCAATTCGGTGCGGATGTGATTGACCGCCTGGTTCAGGGTCGGACGCGGGGTCACATAGTGGCTGTTGGCGTAGATCTTGATCTTCGGCAGGTCGGCGGTCTTTTTGCCGGTGAGGGGGTCGAATTCGGTGATCGACTCCACCTCGTCCCCGAACAGGCTGATGCGCCAGGCCCGGTCCTCATAGTGGGCCGGGAAGATCTCGAGGGTATCGCCCCGCCGGCGGAAGGTGCCGCGTTCGAAGGCCTGATCATTGCGCTTGTACTGCTGGGCAACCAGGTCACCCATCAGCTTCTTCTCGTCGATCCTGTCCCCGACCTCCAGGGAGAAGGTCATGGCCGTATAGGTCTCCACCGAGCCGATGCCATAGATGCAGGAGACACTGGCCACGACGATAACGTCGTCCCGCTCCAGAATCGCCCGGGTGGCAGAGTGGCGCATCCGGTCGATTTGCTCGTTGATCGAGCTGTCCTTTTCTATGTAGGTGTCGGTCCGCGGGACATAGGCCTCAGGCTGGAAGTAGTCGTAATAGCTGACGAAAAACTCCACCGCATTGTCGGGGAAGAAGCTCTTGAACTCGGAATAGAGCTGGGCCGCCAGGGTCTTGTTGGGGGCCAGGATCAGGGCCGGCCTCTGTGTGGCCTCGATGACCTTGGCCATGGTGAAGGTCTTGCCTGAGCCGGTGACCCCCAGGAGGACCTGATCGTGTTCCTGACCCTCGAGCCCGGCGACCAGCTCGGCAATGGCAGTCGGCTGGTCCCCGGCGGGTTCGTAATTGCTGACCAGGTTGAAGCGCCGCCCGCCCTCCGACTTGTCCGGGCGCGAGGGCCTGTGCGGCGTCCACAGCATCGGGGCTGAGCGCTCGTCATAGTCGAAGGCCGCCGACATATCGGCGAGGCCGGAACCCGGATCTGATGCCATGGACAGAAGGTAGGACCGATCCTCGCCGCTTGCCAGACCGTGCGGGGCAGACGCCTCACAAAATCGGGTGAGACCCGGTCATGGCGATGGCGACCACGGCCGCCAGGGCAATCAGCCCGTAAATCAGATGCGACATCCCGGCACGCCTCGAATCAATTCCTGCAGCTAGGATCCTGCGGGAAGTGACACCGTGAGGTCATGACGCAGATGGACTATGGCTGGCGCGATCATCCACAGGACTTTTTTGCTGCGATGCGAAAAGGGCTTGCGAATCCCATTGGGTTCCGTCACAAGCCACTCCAACTTCGCTGTAGTCTGTCTATTGACGTGTATCTGACAGGCTCGCTGCGGGCGCCGCCAGCAAGGGCAGGGGCGTGACCGGGCAACGATGTCTGGGGACATTGAGTCCTCGCCACACGGGATTCTCACCTTTGTTATTGAAACTCAAGGCGAGCGCCGATTGGCGCGCGCTGACCAGTGCATCTTTGATTGGTACAGGCGTCGGCCTGGCCCTGGGTGCAGCCTACATGGCGGGCGGAATGGCTCGCGCCACCACGGATCACCAGCGCGCCGCGCGCCTCGCCGAGGCCGCCGCCGGGGGATTCTCTGAATCCGTACTGCAGCGTGAAGCCGCCGACATGGACCCGGGTGTCCTGCGCGTCGCCCGCCGCCACGACCCCTTCACCGTTGCCGGTGCCGCTGAGCGCGACCGGCAGAGTGCCATCCTGGCCGGCCGTCTTGAGCGTCGCCAGGCCATGATCACCCATGTCGATCTGCGCGGAACCTATGGCGGGCCCTTTGCCGTGGCCGCTGCGCCCTTCCACCTGACCAGTGCCCTGGAAAGCTCCCGCGAGCTGGAATGCCTGACCCAGGCCGTCTATTTCGAGGCCCGGGGTGAAAACCCCAATGGTCAGGCGGCCGTGGCCCAGGTTGTGCTCAACCGCGTCCGCCATCCGGCCTTCCCCAAGACCGTCTGTGGTGTGGTGTTCCAGGGCGCTGCCCGGGCCTCGGGCTGCCAGTTCTCCTTCGCCTGCGATGGATCCATGCGCCGGGGCAAGGAAATGATTGCCTGGAACCGGGCCCAGCGGGTTGCAGCCCGGGCCCTGACCGGCGCGGTCATGGTCACGGTCGGCGATGCCACCCATTTCCACACCACCAATGTCGCCCCCAACTGGGGTCCGAGGATGCTGCAGGTGGCCCAGGTCGGCCTGCATGTCTTCTACCGCTACGGCCGTGGGGCACCGACCTCCTATGACGCCGCCCCCGAGCTTTCGACCGGCTCGGTCTTTGCGGAAGGTTCTGTGCCGGCCCCTGCGCCCCTGGCGCCCCAGGGGGCTTCTGTTGACTTCCGTCTGGCTTCGGCCGTGACCTCCGAGACGATTTCGGAGACAGCGGGTCGTGGTCTTGGGGGGCCGCTGCAGACCGGTCCGGAACCGGCCTCTGCCCCTGAACCCAAGGTCGAGCCCTTCCGCCCAGCCACCTAGGCATCGGCCTGCCGCAGGTGGCTTGGCGTATGGCCTCGCACGGCAGCGGCCGATAGGGGGCTCGCCCAGGCGCTTGATCCAGATCAAAAATACCCAGATCCGGACAATATGCCGCAGGATGTCTGTCGCATAACACCTTGAGATAACAAGGGTTTACATATTCGATTAACCCTTCCGGCCGAGCCTCGAACCTCAGCGATCTGTTTGGGCAACCCTGTGTTTGCAGGGGCCGGGATCGCCTAGGGAGTAGGCCATGAGTTCCGACAACACCCTCGCCGCCCGGCTGGCCTTTCTGGGGTTGGATCAGGACAGTCTTGCCCAGCTGCGTCGCCTCAGACCCGTGGTGGCGAAGTCTATCGGGCCCTCGCTGGACGCCTTCTACAATCAGGTCCGCGCGACACCCGAGACACGCAAGTTCTTCTCCGATGAGGCTCATATCAGCCATGCCAAGTCGAAACAGGAAGCCCACTGGCGCCTGATCACCGAGGGCGACTACGGGCATTCCTATGTCCAGGGTGTGCGGGCCATTGGTCAGGCCCACGCTCGGCTGGGTCTTGAACCTCGCTGGTATATCGGCGGCTATGCCCGGGTCACCGAAGGCCTTATGAAGTCTCTGGTCGAGGAATACTGGCCCAAATCCGCCTTCTCGGGCGGCAAGAGGGGCAAGGCGGATTTTGCCAACGGGGCGGTGGTCCTGATCAAGGCCATGCTGCTGGACATGGACTTTGCCATCAGTATCTATCTCGAGGCCCTCGAAGAGGCGCGGGTCGCCGCCGAGGTCAAGCGTCAGGCCATCGAGCAGGAGCAGACCGATGCCATGGTCGCCCTGACCGCTGCCCTGGCCAATCTGGCCAGTGGTGATCTGAGCAGTGGCCTGAACGACAATCTCGCGCCCCAGTTCGATGGCCTCAAGGCCGACTTCAATGCGGCAGTTGCCCGCCTCGCCGAGGCCGTGGGCGGGGTCGCGGTGGCGGCTGATGCCATTCGACATGGGGCTGAGGAGATCGGCAAGGCTTCGGACGACCT
>CAIYZB010000255.1 GCA_903930545.1 uncultured Alphaproteobacteria bacterium | reverse complement strand
TGTGCTGAACATGCGCGGCTGGGACCGGTGTGTTGAGGCCGCCTGCGACGAAGCCAATGTGGTGGTCTGTGCCACGGATGGCTTCGGCATCCGCAATCAGGGGGCCTCGGTGGCCGAACAGGTGGCCGCCATGCAGGCCATTTCCGCCCGCCAGAAGGCCGAGGGTGGCCCGCCCATCACCGTGACCTTCTCCGTGGCCTTTGGCTGTCCCTTTGATGGCGAGGTTTCGGAAGGCCAGGTGGTGGCCCTAGCCACTGAGGCCGCCCGGGCCGGGGTGGCCGAGATCGCCCTGGCCGATACCATCGGGGTGGCGGATCCCTGGACCGTGCGCCGCCGGGTCGAGGCAGTGGGCAAGGTGATCGGCGACATCCCCCTGCGCCTGCACTTCCACGACACCCGCAATACGGGTCTGGCCAATGCCTTTGCCGGGGTCGAGGCCGGGGTGCGGATCCTGGATGCCAGCTGTGGCGGTCTGGGGGGCTGTCCCTTTGCCCCCAATGCCACGGGCAATATCGGCACCGAGGACCTGGTCTATATGCTGGAGCGGGCTGGTTTCGAGACGGGGCTGGACCTGGATCAGCTGATCGCCACAGGCCAGTGGATCTCCGGCCTGCTGGGCAAGACCCCCTCGGCCTCGGTAACCCGGGCGGGGACCTTTCCGCTGAAGGCCTAGGCCGCGCGCCCGCGCATGCGCCAGACCACAGGTCGGGCTACGGCGGTAATGACGATGAGGGGCATTAGGGCCCAGGCCACCAGACGCTGGGTCAGGGTCTCGGCGCGTTTTCGGAAATAGCGGGCCAGACCCACCCCCTTGTGGAACTCCACCCGGATCGGGCTGACCTGGCTGGTATGGCCGACATGGATCACCTCGGCCCGCGGCGCGAAGAGAACCTGGCCCCCGGCCCGGCGCACGCGCCAGCAGAGGTCGACATCTTCCACATGCAGGAAATAGCCCTCGTCAAAGCCCTGGACGTGATCGAAGTCAGCACGGCGCATGACGAAACAGGCACCGGAAATCGTGGGAACCGGGGATACCTGGTCCGGAGTCGCCTCATTCTCCCAGTGAACCTCATAGCGAGCCAGGGCCGGAAATCGTCTGGCCAGTTGGCTCAGGCTCATGAGAGCGGAGACCAGGGTGATCTCGCCCCGCCGCGCCCCGCGCTGTTCGGAGCGGTCCTCGTTCAGGACGCGGCCGCCCACCAGGCAGGGCACGGCCTGCCCTGCTATGGCGCTCTCCAGTTCGGACAGACAGCCCGGCTGGAGGAAGGCGTCGGGGTTGAGGAAGACCACCAGGTCCCCGCTAGCCCGACGCGCCCCCAGATTGGCCCCGCGGGCGAAGCCCACATTGCCCTGACCTGTGACGACAATGACCCGCGGGTCCTGACCGACGATCTGACGCAGCTGCGCCGCCTCGGTCAGGCTGGAGCCATTGTCGACAATGACGAACTCATCGACGCGGGGATCAGCCAGGACCCGGGACAGGCTTTCGCCCAGGGCTTCGCCGGTCATGTAAACAACCATGACCACCGAAAGCCGGGGAGAAGCCTTGGGCTTGGGATCCGCTGCGGCGAGGCCGGTCATCCAGGCTATTCCGCTCCCAGGGTCTCGCCCGGGGCCATGGCCAGGGCGGAAAGGCGAGCAAGATCAGGGGGAAGGGCCTCATTGGCAAGGGCCTTCGCGGCCTGGGCGAGCGTCAGGATTTCCTGGCCGTCGGAACCCAGACGGCGCAGGGCGACCTTGCCCTCCTCGGCCTCGCGGCGACCCACCACGGCGATGACCGGGGTCTTGGTCAGGCTGTGCTCGCGGATCTTGTAATTGATCTTCTCGTTGCGCAGATCCACCTCGACCCTCAGGCCAGCTGCCCTCAGTTCGCGCACCACCTGATGGGCATAGTCGTCCGCGTCCGAGGTGATGGTGGTCACCACCACCTGGGTCGGGGCCAGCCACAGGGGGAAGGCCCCGGCATAGTTCTCGATCAGCATGCCCAGGAAGCGTTCCATGGACCCGGCAATGGCCCGGTGCAGCATGACCGGACGCTGCTTGGAACCGTCCTCGGCAATGTAGGTGGCATCCAGGCGCTCGGGCAGGACGAAGTCCAGCTGCAGGGTGCCGCACTGCCAGGTCCGGCCGATGGCATCACGCAGGTGGAATTCCAGCTTGGGACCATAGAAGGCCCCTTCGCCGGGCAGGGCCTCGACCTCCATATTGACGGCCTGGCGCGCCGCGCGGTCCAGCTTGGATTCGGCAATGTCCCAGACCGCATCGGTCCCGGCGCGCAGGTCGGGGCGCAGGGCCAGCTTCACACTGTGCAGCTCGACGCCGAAATCGCCATAGATGGAGTTGAGCAGACGCACGAAGCGGGTCGTCTCCTCCTCGATCTGGTCCTCGCGGCAGAAAATGTGGGCGTCGTCCTGGGTAAAGCCGCGCACCCGCATGATGCCGTGCAGGGCTCCGGAGGGCTCATAGCGGTGGCAGGCGCCGAACTCGGCCATGCGCAGGGGCAGGTCGCGGTAGCTCTTCTGGCCGACCTTGAAGATCTGGACGTGGCCGGGGCAGTTCATCGGCTTCACAGCCAGTTCCTCGCCCTCGTCCGTCTCGCAGACGAACATGCTGGCCCCGAACTTCTCCCAGTGACCGGAAGCCTCCCACAGGGAGCGATCCATGATCTGGGGGGTGCGGACCTCGGCATAGCCACCGTCCTCGAGGCGACGGCGGATATAGTTCTCCACCACCCGATAGAGGGTCCAGCCCTTGGGGTGCCAGAAGACCATGCCGCGGCCCTCTTCCTGCAGATGGAAGAGATCCATGACCCGGCCGATCTTGCGGTGGTCGCGTTTCTCGGCCTCTTCCACACGCTTCAGATAGGCGTCTAGATCAGCTTCGCTGGCCCAGGCCGTGCCGTAGATGCGCTGCAACTGGGCATTGCGATGGTCGCCGCGCCAATAGGCACCGGCCAGCTTGGTCAGCTTGAAGGCCTTGCCCACATGCTTGGTGGAGGGCAGGTGCGGGCCCAGGCACAGGTCCTTCCACTGGCCCTGGCGATAGACCGTGATGGTCTCGCCCTCGGGCAGGTCGGTGATGATCTCGGCCTTGTAGGCCTCGCCGATATCGGAGAAGTGGGCGATGGCTTCCTTGCGATCCCAGACCTCGCGGACGATCTTCTCGTCCCGGTCCACGATCTCCTTCATCCGCTGCTCGATGCTCGCCAGGTCATCCAGGCTGAACGGCGTTTCGCGGGCGAAGTCGTAATAGAAGCCATCCTCGATGGCCGGACCGATGGTCACCTGGGTGCCGGGGAAGAGTTCCTGCACTGCCTCGGCCATGATGTGGCTGGCATCGTGGCGGATGGTTTCCAGGGCCTCGGGGCTTTCCCGGGTCAGGATCTTGAAGGCCCCACCGCCGGGCAGGACCCGGTCAAGGTCGAGAAGCTGGCCGTCCAGCTCGATGAGCAGGGCCTTTTTCTCCAGGGACTTGGCGATGGAGGCGGCAACGTCACGTCCCGTCACACCGTCTTCAAACTGGCGCTGGGAACCGTCGGGGAAGATCAGGTCAATCATTTTCACACGTCCATGTCCGCTGGTGGGATCCCGGATTTCCGGAATGCTTTCCAGTCGGTGGGGGCGGCGGGTCATAGCCCGAACCACCCCAGGGATTGCATCGACACAGCCTATGGACCGCGAGCCAGGAGCCGCGCCAGGGGCCGTGAAGGATGAGCGCCTCGGCCGCATATTCCGAACAGGTCGGAAGGAAGCGGCATTGACGCCCGATCACGGGCGAGAGCGTCAGTTTGTAGGCACGCAGTGCACCTCTGACGCAGGATTCGTAAAGGGTCATGCCGGCTGGGGAGCTTTGAGATCCGTCTCGAGGACGCCGCAGATACGGTGGAAGATCAGGCCGCGCCGGCGCGGCTAGTTCGGGCCATGGCCTGGCGGACAGCATCGGTCGCAGCCTCGAAAGCCAGGAGGCTCGAAGCGTGGCGGGCCGGGTAATCCTTGACGGGCTCAAGCATCTCTAGGTCCGAAAAACGTCCAGTGGGCGGGGAACCGCCGTTTTTGAGCATAGCACGGAACTGATCGCGGGCCATCTCGATCTCCGACAGGCTCGCCCCGAGGATATGAGCCCCCAGTATGGCAGCAGAGGCCTGGCCCAGGGCGCAGGCCTTGACGTCCTGGGCGAAGGTGGCGACCCGGTCGTCCTCGAGGGTGACATCGATGGTCACGCGGCTGCCGCAGAGCTTGGCCACCTTTTCCGAACTGCCCTCAGGTTCAGCCAGCCGGCCAAGATGGGGCAGGTTTGCCGCAAGCTTCAGGACATTTGCCGAATAGAGGGCATCGATCATGGCTGGCGGGCCTGCCAGGCGGCCTCTGCCTTGACCTGCATGGCCTCGCCCAGGGCGGTGAAACCCTGGCGGATCGCCTGGCGCTTGCTGGACACCAGGGGGCTGAGCAGGCCCTGGAACAGTTCGCCATTGGAGAAGATGCAGTTCTCGTCGCCCAGGATTTCGATTTCCAGATAGCGGATGGAGGTGATCAGCCCCCCCATCATGGAGAGTTTCCAGTGGATCTGGTCATTGGGCACCCAGTCCAGGACCACCGGCGTGATCTGGCGATGGGCCTCCCCCGGGATGGCCACTGTCAGGTCCAGGCGCGAGCCGATCCTCAGCTCGCCGGCAGCCTTGGGATAGACCGGGTTCCAGCTTTCCCAGCCGGGAATATCAGCCATGATTTCCCAGATCACCTCGGCAGGGGCCTTGATCCCGACCCGGTGCTCGATCTTGATGCCCGTCGGGCCGGAGGGAGCCCCCCCGCCAAAGGTAAAGCCCGCTGCCGGGGTAAACATACCCTGTTTGGTTGGCTTGAACCCCATCAGACTGGCTCCTTGATGCGCCAGGTCGCCCCGCTGGCGGAATCCATGACCTCGACATTGAGGGCGGTCAGTTCATTGCGGATGAGATCAGCGGCTGCCCAGTCCTTGGCAGCCCGGGCGGTGATCCGGTCGGCAACAAGCTGGTCGATGCGTTCGCGGGTGGCTTCATCCACGCCCCCCATGAACCAGACATCGGGGTCCTGGGTCAGGAAGCCCATCAGCTGGGCCGAGGCCAGAAGTTCAGCTCGAGCCCTGGCGCGGACCTCACCCTTTTCGGTCTCGACCTGTCCCGCCAGGGCAAAGAGCTCGGCCATGGCCTGGGCGGTATTGAGGTCATCCTCCAGGGCCGCCATGACCGAGGCAGCGGGGGGCAGGTCCAGAACCTCGACCTCGGAAGACCGGCGCAGCGCTCCATAGAGACGGTCCAGGTTCTTTCGCGCCTGTTCGATCAAGGTGCCGGACCACTCCAGGGGCTGGCGATAGTGACCGATCAGCAGGGCCCAGCGGATGGCCTCACCGGGGGCCTGGGCCACCAGGTCATGAACCAGGACGACATTGCCCAGGCTCTTGGACATCTTCTCGTCGCCGAAATTCAGAAAGCCGTTGTGGAGCCAGTAGTTGGAATAGCCCACATCATGGCCGTCATGGGCGCAGACCCCCTGGGCCAGCTCGTTCTCATGGTGCGGGAAGATCAGGTCATTGCCGCCGCCATGGATGTCGATGGGCAGACCCAGGGTCTGTTCGATCATGGCCGAGCATTCGATATGCCAGCCAGGGCGACCCGCACCCCAGGGGCTGTCCCAGACGGGCTCGTCTTGCTTGGAGGGCTTCCACAGGACGAAGTCGGCAGGGTGTCGCTTGTAGGGGGCCACTTCCACCCGGGCCCCGGCAATCATGTCGTCCAGGGAACGCCCGGACAGCTTGCCATAGTCGGCAAAGGACTGGGTGTTGAACAGGACATGGCCCTCGGCGGCATAGGCAGAACCCTTGGCCACCAGACGGCCGATCATGTCCTTGATGGCCTCGATCGTCTCGGTGGCGCGAGGCTGGAAGGTCGGAGGCAGAGCCCCCAGGGTGGCCATGTCGGCATTGTAGATGGTCAGATAGCGCTCGGTGATCACCGAGATATCGACGCCTTCCTCGGCGGCCTTGCGATTGATCTTGTCATCCACGTCCGTGACGTTGGCGGCATAGATCACCGCGTCCTCGCCATAGGTGTGGCGCAGCAGGCGGAACAGGACATCAAAGGCCACCACGGGGCGGGCATTGCCGATATGGGCATAGTTATAGACCGTGGGCCCGCAGACATAGATCGTCACCCGCTCCGGATTCTGGGGGACGAAGGTCCGCTTTTCGCGGGCCATTGTGTCAAAAAGGCTGAGGGTCATGAATCTCTGACGCTGGGTAACGGTTGCCGGGCTCGGCTTTCGCCCCATATACATTTCGCTCGAACGGGACGCCACGGGATTGCATCCGCCGTGACCGATCGTTCGCAAAGGGGTGGCCTGCGACCTTTCCGGAACCTTCGTTCCGGCGCATCCCGGCCCCATAGAAAGCACGACCCATGGACGCCCCCCTCACTGACCGCAAAAGCCTCGACCTCGGTGCCGTCAAGCGCCCGACCCGCGAGGAGGCCATGGAGGCCGTCCGCACCCTCATCGCCTGGGCCGGTGACGATCCCCGCCGCGAGGGCGTGATCGACACCCCCAAGCGGGTGGTGGACGCCTATGGCGACTGGTTCGAGGGCTATAATCAGGACCCGGCCAAGGAACTGTCGCGGACCTTCGAGGACGTCCAGGGCTATGACGACATCGTCATGCTCCGCGAGATCGAGGTGGAGAGCCACTGCGAGCACCACATGGCCCCCTTCCTGGGCAAGGCCTATGTCGCCTATATGCCGACCAACCGGGTGGTCGGGATTTCCAAGCTGGCCAAGGTGGTGGAGATCTTCGCCCGCCGCCTCCAGACCCAGGAAACCATGACCCAGCAGATCGCCGATGCGATCACCGACAGCCTGCGTCCGGCCGGGGTGGCCGTGCTGATCGATGCGGCCCACCAGTGCATGACCACCCGTGGCCTGCATCACCGCCACGTCACCACCATCACCACCCAGTTCACCGGGGTCTTCAAGACCGACCCCACCCTGCGCCAGCGCTTCCTGGACTTCGTGAACCGCAAATAGGTCCGGCGTGGGTGACAGACCCGGGGCCAGTGGTCTAGGCATCTCGCAGCATGACCGGTCCACCCAAGGACCGGCAGGCTTGCGGGAGCGAAACCATGTTCGGCCGGATTGCCACCTTCTGTGCCCTTGCCCTGTCCATCGCGGGGACGGCTCTCGCCCAGCCCCTCAGCGGCACGCCGCTGGAACAGGCCCGCCAGATGGTGGCCGCCGACAATGGCCAGGACCTGGACTTCGCCACCCGTGGCTTCATCGCCACCCTGAAGGACCCCGTGATCCGCAAGGCGGATGGCAGCGTGGTCTATGATCTCAGATCCTATGACGTCCTGAAGGGCAGCGCGCCGGACAGCGTCAATCCCAGCCTGTGGCGTCAGGCCCGTGTCCTGACCCAGCATGGCCTGTTCAAGGTCTCGGACAAAATCTTTCAGGTGCGGGGCTTTGACGTTTCCATCGTCTCCTTCATCGATGCCGGGTCCGGCTGGATCGTGGTCGACCCCCTGACCTCCATCGAGGCGGCCAAGGCGGCCAAGGGTCTGGTGGACGAGCATCTGGGCAAGAAGCCGGTCCTGGCGGTCATCTATTCCCACAGCCATGCCGACCACTATGCTGGAGTTGGCGGCATCACCTCCCTGGCCGAGGTTGCCGCCGGCAAGGTGGCCATCATCGCCCCGGACGGCTTCCTGGAACATGCGGTCTCGGAGAACATCATTGCCGGACCGGCCATGCTGCGCCGGGCCCGCTTCCAGTTCGGCCTGACCCTGCCCTTCGGTCCCGAAGGCGAAATGTCCTCGGGCCTGGGCCCGCGTCCGACCGCAGGCACAAACTCCCTCATTGCCCCTACGGAGCTCATCACAAAGACCGGTCAGGAACTGAAGATCGGTGATCAGACTCTGGTCTTCCAGGTCACCCCCGGCACCGAGGCCCCGGCGGAGATGAACTTCTATCTGCCCCAGTTGCGGGCGGTCTTCATGGCTGAGAATGCCAACCAGACCA
>CAIYZB010000254.1 GCA_903930545.1 uncultured Alphaproteobacteria bacterium | reverse complement strand
GTCGCTTGCATAGACATGTCAGGGCGCCCCAGGAAACCTCCGGCGGGTCTGATGGAGACGCTTCGGCCTCTCTTTTGCTAGACTTGGTCACGAGATTGCCACGTCGCCGTTCCAAATCAGGGCTTTCGGCACGCCCCCAGGAGACCAGGACCCGATGGACCCGAACGTCCCCGCCATGACGGCCGAGAGCTTTTCATTCCTCAACCTGTTCCTGCGGGCCGACTGGGTCGTGAAGCTTGTCATGACCGGCCTGGGCCTGGCCTCGCTCTGGTCTTGGTCCGTGATCATCGACAAGCTGGCCCGCTTCACCAGCCTGAACCGCCAGGCGGACAAGTTCGAAGACCAGGTGGCCTCAGGCCGCAGTCTGGAAGACATTGCCCAGGATGCCGGGGAACGCCCGCGCCATGCCCTGCCCCGGATGCTCCAGGGGGCCCTGCGCGAATGGCGCGATGCCCGGGCCAAGGGCCTGGCCACCGACACCCAGGCCGCCTTCCTGATCCAGCGGATCGACCGGGTTCTGGACACCACCATTGCCCGCGAAAGCCAGAGGGTCGAGGACGGCCTGTCTTCCCTGGCCATCGTGGCCACGGCCTCGCCCTTTGTGGGTCTTTTCGGCACAGTCTGGGGGATCATGCAGGCCTTCCAGGCCATCGCCCTGGAAAAGAACACCAATCTGACCGTGGTCGCGCCTTCGATCGCCGAGGCCCTGTTCGCCACGGCCATCGGCCTGATGGCGGCCATTCCGGCCTATATCTTCTACAACAAGTTCTCCTCCGACGCCGGACGCTACTCGGCCCGCCTGGAGGGCTTTGCCGATGATCTGTCCACGGCCATCCAGCGCCGACTGGCGGAGCGCGCCTAGATGGCCCTGTCTGCCAATGATGCCTTTGCGGCGGGCAGCGGCGGCGGTCGGCGTCGCCGCCATGGCCGTCGCAGCCGCGGGGCCCTGTCCGAAATCAATGTGACGCCCCTGGTCGACGTCATGCTGGTCCTGCTGATCATCTTCATGATCTCCGCCCCCCTGCTGACCGTCGGCGTGCCTGTGGAGCTGCCCAAGACCGAGGCCGGGGCCATGCAGGATCAGGCTGAACCCCTGACCGTCTCCATCCGTGCCGACGGGGCCATCTTCATCCAGGAGGACGCCGTGGCCTTTGCCGGCCTCGCCCCGCGGCTGAAGGCCATGTCCAAGGACCGCACCGACCAGCCCATCTATGTCCGGGCCGATGGCCGCGCCTCCTATGGCGTCGTGGCCCAGGTCATGGCGGCCCTGTCCACTTCTGGCTTCAAGTCCATCAACCTGATCACCGACACCGGTGGCCCGTCATCCGGCGGGACCGACAAGGCGGCGCCCTGAGACCCTGATGGCGAACCGCAACCGCCCGGACACCACCCTGGCCCTGGCGGCCTCCATGCTCCTGCATGGCGGGGCCGTGGCCCTGGCGCTCGTCGCCTGGCCCTGGCAGCGCGAGGTGCCAGTGGGTGGAGTCGTGGCGGTGAACATCGTCTCCAATGCCCCGGTGACCGACATGCGCCCGACCATCGCCGCCGAGGATCTTCAGGAAGCCCAGACCGAGGACCCGGTGGAAGGGGCCCCTGTGACGACGACAGGCACCGAGTCGGAGGAACCCCCGGCCGTCGCCGCCAAGTCCACCGCCGCCGCCAAGGCTGTGCCGGACAAGTCAAAGACCCCGGACAAGGCCCCGCCCAAGGAAGCCCCCAAGACCTCTGCCAAGGCAAACAAGGGCCTGGATCTGGACGCGCTCGCGGCCTCCATCAGCAAGACCAACCGTCCGTCCGGCAGCCCCAAGTCCGGGGGTGCCAAGGGCCCGGCCCGTCCGGAGACCGCAAAGGATGCCCGACCGGCGCTGGGTCAGGGCCTGTCGGCCAGCGCCCTGGTCGGTCTGACCGACGAGCTCCAGCGCCGCTGGAACCCCAATTGCGAAGTCGAGGGCGGGCGCGATGTCCGCGTTCGTGTCGCCTTTGTCCTCGGTCCCGCCGGACAGGTCATTGGCCAGGTCGATGCAGGTGGCCAGGAGTTCTCTGGCAATCCGGTCGTCCAGACCGCTGCCGAACGGGCCATCCGGGCCGTCTATGCCGCCGCCCCCTTCCGAAATCTGCCCCGTGAATATTACGGTGTGCGGATCGGGGTGAACTTCAATGCACGTGAGGCCTGCCTCTAGGCAGGTCGGGGAGAGAAGAACCGATGCGAGCGTGCGCTTTGATCCTGGCCCTGGCGGCCGCCCTCAGCCTCAATGGCGCTGTGGCCCTTTCGGCTGCGGCCCAGCCCACCGTGGAGGTGGATGTCAATCGCGGGGACGTCCAGCCCCTGCCCATCGCCATCACCAGCTTTGCCGGCACCCGGGGAACCGATATCTCCGGAGTCATCAGCGCCAATCTGGAACGCTCCGGCCTCTTCAAGCCCATCGATCCGGCGGCCTTCGTGGAAGGCGGGCTTGACGTCAATGTCCAGCCGACCTTCGCCTCCTGGAAGCTCATCAATGCCCAGGCCCTGGTCAATGGCAGGGTGACCATGGAAGGCGGACGCCTACGGGTCGATTTCCGCCTCTGGGACCCCTTCTCAGAACAGCAGCTCCTGGGGATGCAGTTCACCTCTACCCCTGAGAACTGGCGCCGGGTGGCCCACAAGATCTCCGATGCCGTCTATGAGCGCATGACCGGGGAGAAGGGCTATTTCGAT
>CAIYZB010000253.1 GCA_903930545.1 uncultured Alphaproteobacteria bacterium | reverse complement strand
TTTGCGGGGCACGTCCTGACCAGGGCCTGACCTGGGAGCGTAGGTCGCCCTGGGCCCTCGGGGGAGGGGGGCGGGGTGACCTTCGGTCCCGGGTCTATGGGGCAGGTTACTTGGCGGGATTGATCTTGGAGATCTTGGTGCCTTCGATACTGACCCCGGCCATCAGACCCTGCTGATTGAAGATGAAGGCATAGGCATCGTCCTTCAGGGTCGAGGTGGACAGGTTCTGGGCCATGCCCTCATTGACGATGACCACGGTGGGGCCGACGCCGATTTCCCAGCCCTTGGTTTCACCGAGATAGCTGACCGCGCTGGGGGTCATGAGGAAGACGGCATAGCCAAAGGACTGGGCTCCAGCCTGAAGGCCCCAGCTGCCGGAGACGGAGTTGTAATAGCCATCAACGACACCACCGCGGAGCAGGGTGCCCTCGCCATAGCTGCCACCGAAGACCAGGCCGGCCTTGACGATATTGGGGAAGACCAGAATGGCCCGCGCCTTTTTCGAGATGGCTGAGGCGGCCGGATTGCTGTCGTAAAGGGTCTGCAGGGCCTGACGGGAATCCTTGCTCAGATCCTCGGCCGTGGCGGCCTGGGACAGGCTGGGGAGGGCCAAGGCCCCCACCGCAGTGGTGGACAGCATCAGGGCCATGAGGATGGGGCGGAAAGGACGCATTTTGGGACCTCCAGGGGTTTGGCAGTCGGGGCCGGCCATTACAGGCGCCCCATCAGGAAGAGGATGATCAGGACCGTCAATACGAGGCCGAGACCACCGCTGGGCCCGTAGCCCCACTTGGCACTGTGTGGCCAGGTTGGCAGTGCGCCGATCAGAGCCAGCACAAGGATGATGATCAGGATCGTGCCGAGGCTCATGAGGGATCACTTTTGCTATGGGGTCAGGGAAGGAAGCGGGCGGGACAATCTGCCCCGCCCAGGCCCTTAGGCCTTCTTGTGTTCGTCCGGCTTTGCCGGTGCAGTCGGGGTCACAGTCGCGGGATTGCCACCCGGATTGTTGTTCTTCTGCATCGGGGTTGCCGTCTTGGACGGGTCGTGGGGGGTGTTGGCGCCGGCGATGCCGACAGTGCGATCCTTGTCCATTTTACTAGACCTTTCAGGAGCAGGAGGGGGGGACTGGGGAGATCAGATCGTTGGGGCGTGTTGCGGGGATCTGTAGGACTGGCCCAGGACCAGCTTGATGGCGGTCGGGGACTGGTGGCGGGCGCCAGGGGCGTGGCGCAGGCTGCGGGCAACCTCGCCGTAGGTCGGCTCGGGGCCGAGATCCACGGAGGTGATGCTGTCTGCAAAGACCAGGTTCAGGCGATTGGGTTGGGCAGTCAGGTTCGAAAGCTGTGACATCGGGACCTCCAGGGTCTGCGTCGCCGATCTCGGACTTGCCCGGAACCGGTCTGGCCCCTCGTCGAAGCCATGAGCCACAATGCAACCAGGGCCGCATATCGGGCAGAGCCGGAAATCACCTAGGCGGGGAATAGAGGCAGGCCGGTAACTGCTCAGGCAGCGGGCGGCAGTTCGTCCAGATCGGCCAGTACTGCCAGCCGGGCCAGGGCTGGCAGGGATTTTGACCCTGTGCGCTTCATGATGGCGGCGCGGTGGTTTTCGACGGTTCGCTGATTGATGCCCAGGTCAGCAGCGATGTTCTTGCTGGGATCGCCCCTCAGGACCATGTGCATGATCTCGATCTGGCGATCCGTCAGTCCGGAAAGGGCATCTCTGGCCGCCTGTTGCCTTGCAGAGATGGAGTTGCTTCCGGTCTGGACAGCCAGGGCTCGGCTGACAGCGTCCAGCAGGTCCCTAAGGCCAATGGGTTTTTCAATGAAGTCCCGGGCCCCGGCCTTTATGGCGGCGACCGCCAGGGCGATGTCGCTGTGGCCGGTGATCATGATGGTGGGCAGGGACTTTTGTGAGGCCTCAAGACTGGCGAGCAGCTCAAGGCCTCCCATTCCCGGCAGAAAGGCGTCCACCAGAAGGCAGCTGTCTGGCGCAGGGACATAGGCCGCCAGAAACGCCTCGCTGCTGGCGAAGGTTTCCACGACCCGTCCATCGGATTCAAGGGAGGTCGCGATGGCGTGACGCACAAGGGGATCATCATCCACCACATAGACCACACCGGTATGGGGCTCGGTCACCGCCTCGGGGGGGGCAAGGGCGAGGATGTCGGCAGGAGGCAGGATCTGGTGCAGGAGGCCCGAAAGCTCGTTCAGGCTGATGGGTTTGTTGAGCTGGATACAGGGCTCAAGGGCAATGGCCTTGAGCGTGTCGGTGGAGATGTCGCCGGTCAGAATGACGACGGCAATCTTCTCGCCCAGGGCATCTTGCAGGAGGTTCGCCGCTTCCAGCCCTGTATGGCCGCCGGGCAGGTTGTAGTCAGCCAGGATCAGATCGGGATGAAGCTTTCCTGTCCCGACTTCTGCCAGGGCGGTGGCACCATCTGAAAAGGCGTGGACCTCACAGCCTTCATCATTGAGGAACAGGGTCAGCAGGTCGCGGACCTCGGTGTCGTCCTCCATCAAAAGGACAGTGCCCTGGACCTTCCGCGTGGGCGTTCGCACCCCTGCCGGAGCCGAAACAATGCCCATGGCCGGAGCACCTGGGGCCTTGCTGGCAGAGATCTCGACGGTGAAGACCGAACCCTTGCCGAGACTGGAGCGGACCTCGACGGCATGGCCCAGGAACCTGCCCAGCCGCTGAACGATAGACAGACCAAGGCCCAGCCCACGGCTACGCTCCCGGGCCGGATTATCCAGCTGATGATACTCGTCGAACACGGCATCCAGTTCGCCAGGCGGAATGCCGATCCCGGTGTCCCAGACCTCCAGGGTCAGGGTTTCACCGTGGCGACGGCAGCCCAGAAGTATCCGTCCGCTGCGGGTATATTTCAGGGCATTGGACAGGATGTTGCGAACCATCTGCTCCAGCA
>CAIYZB010000252.1 GCA_903930545.1 uncultured Alphaproteobacteria bacterium | reverse complement strand
TGTCTGGGCGGCGATCCGCACGCTTCGGGCCCCGCCCGCCTAAAGCTGCGGTTCACATGATCCTCGACGCGCACTAGAACCCTCCGGATGAGCGCCCCAGCCCCCTCCGAAAAAACCATCGCCCAGTCGGCTGCCGAGTTCGGCCTGAAGCCGGAAGAATATGCCGTCATTCTCGACCGCCTCGGTCGGGACCCCAACCTCGTGGAACTGGGCGTCTTTTCGGTGATGTGGTCTGAGCACTGCAGCTACAAGTCCAGCCGAAAGCACCTGGGCAAGTTTCCGACAACCGGCCCCCGGGTGATCTGCGGTCCGGGCGAAAACGCCGGGGTAATTGACATCGGTGATGGCCAGGCCTGCATCTTCAAGATGGAGAGCCACAACCACCCCTCCTATATCGAGCCCTATCAGGGCGCGGCGACCGGGGTTGGTGGCATCATGCGCGATGTCTTCACCATGGGCGCACGCCCCATCGCCCTGCTCAATGCCCTGAGGTTCGGCGATCCCTCCCATCCCAAGACGCGGCGCCTAGTTGCCGGGGTCGTCTCCGGGATCGGCGGCTATGGCAATTGCGTCGGCGTGCCCACCGTGGCCGGCGAGACCAATTTCCACCGCGGCTATGACGGAAACATCCTGGTCAATGCCATGTGCGTGGGCCTGGCCGATGCCGACAAGATCTTCTACTCCGCCGCCCCCTCTCCGGGCCTGCCCGTGGTCTATTTCGGCTCCAAGACGGGCCGGGACGGCATCCATGGGGCCACCATGGCCAGCCAGGAATTCGACGACGCCTCGGACGAAAAACGCCCCACCGTTCAGGTCGGCGACCCCTTTGCCGAAAAGCTGCTGATCGAGGCCACCCTCGAACTCATGGCCTCCGGGGCCGTGGCTGCTATCCAGGACATGGGCGCCGCTGGCCTCACCTCCTCCTCCGTGGAGATGGCCGGCAAGGGTGGCGTCGGGATCGAGCTCAATCTCGATGCCGTGCCCCAGCGCGAAGAGGGCATGAGCGCCTATGAAATGATGCTCTCGGAAAGCCAGGAACGCATGCTGGCGGTCCTGAAGCCGGGCCGCGAGGCGGACGGTCAGAGGATCTTCGCAAAGTGGGGCCTGGACGCCGCCACCATCGGCTACACCACCGATACCGGCCATATGGTGCTGAAGCACAAGGGCGAGATCGTCTGTGACGTGCCCCTCGCCCCCCTGTTCGACGATGCGCCCCTCTATGATCGTCCCTGGGTCGAGCCGGTCCTGCACCCGCGCCTGTGCCCCACCGATGTGGCCGAACCGGCGGACTATGCCGCTGCCGTGCTCAAGCTGGTCGGGGCGCCGGACATGGCCTCCAAGCGCTGGCTCTGGGAGCAGTACGACCGCCACGTCATGGCTGACACCCTGGAAGACAGCGCCACGGGCGCAGACGCAGGGATCATCCGGGTCCATGGCACCGGCAAGGCCCTGGCCGTGACCTCCGACTGCACCCCGCGCTATGTCCAGAACGACCCTTACGAAGGTGGCAAACAGGCTGTTGCGGAGGCCTGGCGTAACCTGACGGCCGTGGGGGCTGACCCCATCGCCATCACCGACAATCTGAACTTCGGCAACCCCGAGCGCCCGGAGATCATGGGCCAGATCGTCCGGGCCATCGATGGCATGGCCGAGGCCTGCCGCGTCCTCGACTTCCCCGTCGTGAGCGGCAATGTCTCCCTCTATAACGAGACCAATGGCGTCGCCATTCCCCCGACCCCCACTGTGGGCGGCGTCGGGATCCTGGTGGACAGCCGCAAGCGCGCGGCCTTCTCCCATATGAAGGCCGGCGACAGCCTCATCCTGATCGGCGAGACCTTGGGCGAACTCGGGGCCAGCATGTATCTGCGGGAAATCCTCGGTCGCGAGGATGGCGCGCCACCGCCGGTGGACCTTGCCCTGGAACGCCGCAATGGCGACCTGGTCCGCGACCTGATCGTCAATGATGGCCTGAAGGTGGTTCATGACCTTTCGGATGGCGGCCTGATCGCAGCGGCCGCTGACCTGGCCCTGGCTTCATCCTGCGGTCTGACCTTGGATAGTCCTGTCGGCCTGCCCGCCCATGCAGCCCTCTTCGGCGAAGACCAGGGTCGCTATCTCGTGGCGACCAGCCGTCCGGAATTGGTCCTGGCGGCCGCGGCCAAGGCCGGCGTTCCGGCAGGTCTCATCGGTTCCGCTGGGGGCGACAGCCTGGCCGTCGAAGGTCTGTTCAGTCTCAGCCTCACCACCCTCGGTGAAGCGCATGAGGCCTGGATGCCCGCCTATATGGCCTAGTCTTCCGCTGTCACCCGGACCAACAGGTCCAGGACCCCGGCGGCGAAGGCTTCCATATTGGCGACCCGGTCGTCGGACCCCGTCTCCAGGGTCATGACGAATTCCACCGGGCCAGAGATGGCAATGCAGCTGTGGCCCGACGCATCGCCATAGCCATTGCCATTGGGTCCAGCCGCGCCCGTCTCGGACACCCCCCAGGTGGCCCCGAAGCGCTCCCGCACCGTGCGGGCCAGAAGCATGGCATAGGGCTCGCTGGCTGACCTCATACCCGCCACCGCCTCGCGAGGCAGGTCTAGCAGGCTCATCCGGGCCTTGCCGGTATAGATGACCCCGCCACCGAGATAATAGGCCGAGGCCCCTGCCACGCTGAGCAAAGCTGCCGAGACCAGGCCGCCGGACGAGGATTCCGCCACAGCGACGGTTTCTTTTCGCCTCTTGAGCGCGTCACCGACCACAGCCGCCTGCTGATTCAACTGCTGCATGAATGACTCCCACCTATCCCGGATTGGTGCAAATGTAGGTGTGACGTTAGCCTGACCGTTCCAGAAGGAACAGCAGGCAACCTTGGGGAAGGTATGACGTCAGGCGTATCGGGGGACTATCGTGCTTGTAAAATCCATGTTTGGAGCCGCAGGGCTGCTATTGCTGATTGCCGCGATCCTGGCCGTGACTCTCGAGCCCAGGACTGTGTCGGAGTTGAGCGCTGATCCCTACAAGATGACCGAAACCCTGCGCTCCTGCCTCAAGGGCGAGCGCGAGGAACAGGTCTGCCAGGCTGCCAAGATCGCCGCCAATGAAATGGCCCAGCGCGACCGGGTCATGGGCTTCTCCTCGGCCGCCAGCGTCCGCTAGGCCCCCTCCGTCGCAGGGCTGTTGCTCGAGGCGACCGCCCAGTTGCTCCCCCTCCGGGGGAG